>NZ_CDXDFU010000034.1:0-8694 GCF_978017985.1 Schwartzia sp. (in: firmicutes)
ATCGAACATACGATAACGATTTCCGCCGTATTTTTTTACGGATTTCAGCGCCTGACCTGCATGCTCCAGAAGTTCCTCGCAGTTCTCACGGGAGGAGCCAGTAACCGCGATTCCCATGCTGCAGGAAGCCGCCTCGGTGAGCTCCGTCTGAAGCTGCCGCACAGTATCAAGAAGATGCTGCGCACGCCGCTCAATAACATCAATAGCAAGAAATCCACGGAAGAAAACCGCGAACTCATCTGCTCCTACGCGCGCCAGAAGGTCGACACCGCGGAACTCATTTTTAAGCGCCGATGCTACGGCTCTCAGGAAACTGTCCCCTGCGTTTTTTCCATGTTCCGTATTGAATGCCCCAAAGGAATCCATATCGAAATAGAACACAACGCCTTTTTCTCCCGGTGCCAAAGCTCCAAGCTCAAATTCAATGAGCTTCAAAAGTGTATCCTTCGTATAAAGCCCTGTCAGCCCATCGCGCTCCGCGTCATTTCTGAGCCTGTCGCGCTCCGCAGCTTCATCGGAAATATCCTCTGCAAAACCCACCAGGGTGACACCCGCGGAATCTTCTATTCTCTGGTACACCAGGCGATGAGGCAGCTCACCTGTCTTGAAGAGATTCATCATCACCTCAATGCTTCCGGACCTCGCCCCACCGGGCGAAAAAATCTTATCAATACGTTCCGCCGCCCCGTGGTTATCCACGTTCCATTCCTTCAAGAGCGGAATAAACGATGGAAACTCCAGCATCTCGTCCTGTCCAGGAAGGCGATAACGCATGGTATTATTTGTCACATCGTAGATAAAATCAATAGCACCTGTACGAATCTGCTCCAGCCGTTCTATAGCACGCAGCTGAACCAGCTCCCGTTCAAGCTGGGCCATTTTCTTCTCCGCCTCAGCCATATGCGCTTCAACAACCGCATATTCAGAAGGCGACATCTGTACACGTTTCCGTCCCATTCTCCCGCTCCTTCAAAAAGAACTCGCCGATTCGAAACCAATGAAAGAATTCTCCTGCAAAATTCCTTCATTGGTATTTCCTTCGTCAATCGGCACCGCTTCCAACCTCCATGGCGAAAAGCGGTCAATCTTGTTATTTCACAACGAGAACAGGGCATTTAGCCTGTTCGACTACATACTGGCTCACGCTGCCGAGAAGCACGCCCTTCATAACTCCGAGTCCGCGGCTGCCCATAACAACAAGGTCAATATCGTGATCTTCAAGGAAATCAAGAATAACTACTGCCGGCGAACCAGTCTCGGAGAAAGACTCCTTCTCAATACCCTCAGGTACGGCTTCCATCGCACGGTCGAGAATAACATCGCCTGCTTTCGTAACCGACTCCAGAATTGCGTCCGTAAGACACGCATTGATTGCAAGCTGATTGATGTTTGCTACATATAAGAATGTGAGCTTAGCATTGCAGGCCTGAGCAAGTTCAACCGCCATCTTGAGCGCATCTTCCGAGTTCTTCGACCCGTCAACAGGTACCAGTATATTCTTTGTCATAATAATTCCCTCCTGAACCTCTAAGAATAAACTTCCATATACATAATTTCGTGATAAATCTGAAAAATCCTGCTATGAATAAAAATTTTTCATCTGCGCAACTTTACAATTTGATTTGACGAACCGTATTCATGATGTTACACTTGTAACATGTTTTGAACAAAAGTATACTACACACATATGAAGCAAGCCTCGCAATCGTCCACGTCCAGAGGACAATTGGAGCCTTTCTTCCGAAGGAGAGAATATTCATGCCCGAAAACACCGAAGACGTACAGGCAATATTGGAAAAAACCACCATCGCCGATCTCTACAAGGCTGCCCAGCAGCTTGACGGAGTCGCTGTAAAAACGAAGCTCATTGAAAGCCCATATTTTTCCAGTCTTTGCGATAACACAGTATACTTCAAGCCTGAAAATCTGCAGACAACAGGCTCGTTTAAGCTGCGCGGCGCATATAACAAAATCAGCCAGCTTACTGCAGCAGAACGCAAAAAGGGCGTCATCACCGCCTCAGCAGGCAACCACGCGCAGGGTGTTGCCTTCTCCGCGCAGAAGCTTGGCGTCAAAGCAGTAATCTGCATGCCGGCAACAACCCCGATTCTTAAAGTCGAAGCAACAAAGGCATACGGCGCTGAGGTCGTACTCCACGGAGATACATTCGACGACGCTTACGCAAAATCCCTTGAACTGCAGAAGGAAAAGGGCTACGTTTATATCCATCCGTTCAACGACGTAAAAGTAATCCTCGGACAGGGCACGACGGCAAAGGAAATCATCGACGACCTCAAGGACGTTGACGCAATCCTCGTTCCTATCGGCGGCGGCGGATTTGCGAGCGGCGTAGCGCTCACCGCAAAGCTCGTATATCCGAATGTCAAGGTAATAGGTGTTGAGCCGGCCGGTGCAGCGTGTATGGAGGCAGCCTTCAAATCAGACAAAATCGTAACGCTGCCATACGTTGATACAGTAGCAGACGGCTGCGCTGTCAAAACAGCAGGCACGCTCACTTATGCCTTCTGCAAGAAATACCTCGATGAAATCATCACAGTCTCCGAGGTGGAGATTATGGATGCGCTCCTCTCCCTCATTGAAAAGCACAAGCTAATCGCCGAGGGCGCAGGTGCTCTCTCCCTTGCAGCACTGCCGAAGCTCCGCATGAAAGGCAAAAAAGTCGTCGCCATCATCAGTGGAGGCAACATTGATATATCGACCATTTCCGCGCTTATTCACAAAGCACTTGTTGCCCGCGGACGCATCTTCTGCTTCTCCGTTCCGCTGCCGGACAAACCGGGGCAGCTGCTCAAGGTCTCGCAGATTCTCGCGGAGCAGAATGCAAATGTAATCAAGCTCGACCATAATCCGGATCTTGTAAAAGACCTCTTCAAAAAAGTAATCCTGACCGTTACCTGCGAAACACACGGCAACGACCACATAGAGCAGATTACAAAAGCACTCACGAAAAACGGATTCAGTATCGAGCGTGTATACTGAGATATTATATAAAATAAATAATAGTAATCCACAGAACTGTGCACATAAATGCTGCACAGTTCTTTTTTATGAATAAATTTCCCGAAAACTCGCCGTTTGAGGATACTTATCCACAGATATATCCACAAAATTTCAAAAGGCTGTTGATTTTTGTGGATAAAGCCGTCAAAAATGTGTGTTTTCCCTTAACAACGTGTGGATATCTTTTTTCCTTCGCTGTGCAAAACCCTTTCTCTTTTCAGATAAAGGCGATATAATTTAGATGATTAGACAATGTCCGAATCCTGTTTTCTCACAAAGGAAGGATTATCATGAAGCATCTGAAAATATTTTTCATGACCGCCGTGATTCTTTTAACACTCACGGCCTCCGCCTTTGCCGCGCCCGTACTGAAAAAAGGCTCAGAGGGTCATGATGTCCGTGTTGTTCAGCAGGCTCTGCAGAACGCCGGCTACAACATAAGCAGCATTGACGGGGTTTTCGGCAACGAAACCTACCGCGCACTTATCGCATTCCAGCGTGACAACAAAATAAAGATTACCGGTGAGGTAGACAGGGCAACATGGAAAAAGCTCAAAGAGATTCCATCGGCAGCAAAATCAGGCAGCTCTGATGCGCCAAAAGGCGAGCCCCCCAAGAGCAAGAGCTCGGACAAAAACAGCAAGCCTGCTCCTGTTCCCGCTACTCCTGTCCCCTCAAAAAAAGGAGCTGAAAGCCAGCCGTTCCTGGAAAAATCCAATGTAGATGCACTGATACGCACCGCAAAGAAGTATATCGGCACAAAATACCGCTTCGGAGGAACAACCCCAAAGGGATTTGACTGCTCAGGCTTCCTGCAGTATGTATTCAAGCAGCACGGCTACACTCTTCCCCGAACGGCAGACGAACAGTTCAAGCTGGGAAAAAACATAAAAACTCAGAAGGAGCTCGTTCCCGGCGACCTTGTCTTTTTCTCCACGTATGAAAAAGGCGCCTCCCACTGCGGTCTTTATATCGGGAACGGAAAGTTTATCCATGTTTCCTCAAGCAAAGGAGTACGCATAGACGAGCTCAGCGACAGATACTACTGGAAATCTCACTGGTACGGCGGAAAACACATAGTAAAATAAAAGACACGGCCTTGACCGCACGCAAAAGCGTGCGGTCAAATTTTTTGTAAAAATTTTTATTTTTGTTGTTTTGACTTATTGACTTTTTGACTTTTATGGTTATAATAATAATTGAAGGAAGGATCACGGCAGGGCCTTCCGAAATCCAACACAACAACTATAAACGAAAGGGGATCTGGATTATGTTTGGATTAGTACCATTCAACACAAGAAATGACATCATGATGAGAGACGACGAATTCAGCCGCCTCTTCGACTGGATGAACCGACCGCTGATGAGCCTGTTCCAGGACGCCGGCTTTTCCGGCAGCGCCTTCAAGGTGGATGTGAAGGACAATGATACGAACTACGAGCTCACCGCGGAGCTTCCGGGGGTCACAAAAGATGACATCTCCCTTACCTACAAAGACAACTATCTCACCGTTGCAACGAAGCAGGAACACACAAAAGACGAAAAGGATGAAAACGGAAGTTATATCCGTCGCGAACGTTACAGCGGAAGCATGAGCCGCTCGTTCTACATCGACAATATCGATGAAACGAAGCTCGACGCCGAATTCAAGGACGGCGTACTCAGAGTAATCCTGCCGAAGGCAGACGCACCGAAGGAAGAACCCCTGAAAGAGATTCCTATCCGTGCAGTGTAACTCAGATGTGAATGTAAAAAAAGAAACTCTCCCCCCTTGGCGCCGGATTCTCCGGCGCCCCTTTTTTGCCAAAAACGAAAAACAGCCGAGCGCATTATTGCGTTCGGCTGTTTTTATTAAATCACATTTCTCCGTTTTCTGCTTTCTCTACGATTGCACGGCACATCTTCTCAAACTTTACCCTGGGCATCATGACAAAATGACCGCAGCCCTGGCATTTCAATCCGAAATCCATTCCCACCCGGGTAATTTTCCATGTATCGCTTCCGCAGGGGTGCTTTTTCTTCATGCGGACGACATCGCCTACGTCATAATGTACTCTTTCCATGCTATCGCTCCTAATTTCTTTTTTTAAGATTATAACGCATTCGTTCAGGTTTTGCCAAAAGCAAAACGCTCAACATTCTAAACTCTGTTTCATTGTGACGCCGCGGGGTTTATGATAGACTTGTCGTAAAGGAGTGGAAAAATATGAAGATTTCTGTTTTACAGCTTCCCGTGGTAATAGGTGACCGCGCCCAGAATCAGCAGACGCTTCGTTCAATGTTCGCACAGGCTATGGAGGAAAAACCTGATGTTGTTCTTATGCCGGAGCTTTGGGATATCGGATTTTATCCCCGTCCACTTGAGGACTATACGGACGAAGGTGCAGCCTCCGCAAAAGCAGTTCTTTCAAAGCTGGCAAAAATATACCGCGTAAATATCGTAGGCGGCTCTGTTGCGGCTCAGCTCGGTGACGCCGTTGAAAATATCTGCTGTATCTTTGACCGTGAAGGTAACTGTATTGCTGACTACAGCAAATCACATCTTTTCTCTCCCGCCAGAGAGCACGACTCCTTCCGTGCAGGCAGCCAGGTAACAACCTTCACCCTGGACGGTGTCCGCTGTGGTGTCATTATTTGTTATGACCTGCGTTTCCCTGAGCTTGCGCGCAGGCTTGCCCTCTCGGATATCGACATTCTGTTCATTCCCGCGGCATGGCCCACAGTACGCCTTGCACACTGGAGACTTTTGACGCAGGCGCGTGCCGTTGAGAATCAGTTCTTCGTTGCTGCTGCCAACGGCAGCGGTTCCTTTGCCAACGGAATGCCACTTGCAGGACACTCCGCCCTCATAGACCCCTGGGGTGAGATTCTCGCCGAAGCTGATGAAAAGCCGTCCATTCTCACCGCGGACTTTGACCTTTCCGTAAAAGAAAAAATCCGGTCAACCATCAACGTTTTCGCTGACCGTCGGCCGGACCTCTACTGAATCATTTAGACTGCTGCTTACGGATTTCCGTGACAGGTACACCGCCTATACCCCAGTTGTCCGTATCCACCTCATCGATGGTAACAACAGTGGTCTTGGTGTTCTTGCCCAGCACGTCATGCAGAAGATTCGTTGCACCCTCAATGAGCTGTTTTTTCTGTTCTGCTGTGACATTGCCCTCGCGGGTGATTTTGATATTGACGTACGGCATAAATCTCCCTCCTTCAAAATTCCTTTACGGGAGTTATTCGACAGGAACGAACTTTTTCCTTCTTTTAGTACCATTGGCAAACCTTGAATGATTGCATTTCAACTCGGCGAAGATATCTTCCGCCGAGTTGCGACGCGAAGCTAGTGCCCTCGGGTAAAATGCTACAGAGGAAAGTTTGCCTATGGCAAACTTTGAACAAAGGCATTATAATAAAAAAAGAGTTTTACATGTGAAGGATGTGGAATCATGGACACGAAAACTGTAACCGACATCATAAAGGGCTATAACGGTCAAAGCAATATCGAAAAACCGCGCAGCATACAGAGCGTAACAGCACGCTACTATAAAGAGCTCGAGCAGTACGCTGACCTCATGCACGCAAAGGTGGACCTTCGCGAGCAGCGTGTCATGCTCTACGCTGAAATAAAGGTACTGGGCTGGATGCTTGGCAAAGCAGACAATACAATCACCCAGGACATTGATGCTGCATGCAAAAAGCTCGGATAAACGTGCCCGAAAACAATAAACAAAAATCTGCCTTAATCGGCAGATTTTCTTTTTAAGGAGAAATATATGCGAATCATTGTTGGAATATCCGGTGCCAGCGGCGCAGTGCTCGGCTATGAGCTCTTGAAGGTACTGCACGAACTTCCGGACATAGAAACACACCTTATAATGACAAAGGGCGCAGAAAAAACTCTCGCCTACGAAACAGACCTTACTCTTGAAGACGTCCATGCGCTGGCAGATGTATGCCACGACATAGACAACCTTGCCGCCTCAGTATCAAGCGGCTCATTTGTGACAGAAGGCATGATTATCCTTCCCTGCAGCATGAAAACCGTTGCAGGAATCGTCAGCGGCTACAGCGAAAATCTTCTTCTCCGCGCTGCAGATGTGTGCCTAAAAGAAGGACGCAAAGTCGTGCTCGCGCCAAGAGAATCACCTCTGTCAAAAGTACACCTCAGAAACCTTCTGCAGGCCGCAGAAGACGGCTGCAGTATAATACCGCCCATGCTCACCTTTTACAGCGGCGCAGACACAGTAAAAAAGCAAATAAACCAGACAATCGGAAAAATCCTTCTCCAATTCGGAATCGAATACAAAGAATTTGTGACATGGACAGGCAAATAAAAAAGAAGCTCCGAAGAGCTTCTTTTTTTATTTGCCTTATTACGCTTCCTTTGCGCGAAGCGTGCATTTCGCGCTGAGGACCTTTTCTCCTGCCTGATTCTGACAGATGACCTGAAGAGCAGTCTTGCCTGTTTCTTCCTCAAAAACAGTCACCTTGCCGCTTGTCTCAATCACATCACCCGGCCGCACAGGAGCCGTAAAGCTCACCTCAATAGCGCCGCGGGTAAGATAGTCTATGCCAAAGGTACGCACCATAAGCTCCTGAATAAAAGCCATGCTGAGCATACCGTGAGCAATAGTACCGCCATAGCTCGTTGTCTTTGCAAAATCCTCGTCAATATGCAGCGGATTGTGGTCGTCTGCCGCATCCGCGTAATCGCAGATCATAGCCTGCGTGATTTTCTTCGCCGGAAGGGAAATCGCATCTCCCTTTTCAAATTTCTGCATTCTTCTGCCTCCTCACGCAGGGAAAATAACCGTAATCGTACTGACAACCACCAAATCTCCGGTGGAGTCGTACACATTAACCTCGCGCACCACAAACTTCATGCCGCGCTTTTCCTTTGCTTCCTTCACAACACCTTTGACAGAAAGCTTTTCTCCCCAGTGAATCGGCTTATAATACTCAAATTTCTGCTTTGCGTGAACTGTTCCGTCTGCAAGCTGTTCATCCGCAACCGCTTCCCAACGCGCGAAAACTGCTGCGTATGCCGGTGGTACAAGCCGTTCCTTTTCGTAGAGCTCCGTGCTGTCCTCGACCGCCGACAGATATGCGCGGATGCCTTCCTCGGCAACGACATACTCCTGTGCCGGATACTCTTTCCCGACCTCTACGTCGGCAAATTTCATAATCATAACTTCACCTCAAACAACGAATCCATATGTGTTATATATATGTATTATTTTATATTGTTTTCACATTATAAGCAAGTTAAGTGAAAAAAGCACGAAAACGCCAAACTGCGAATGTATGAATAGTGTGCCCTTCAATTTACATAGTAGGTGCTTTGGGGTACACCTCATCCGAGCGCTTCGCGCCCACCTTCTCCTAAAGGAGAAGGCTAACACAAAAAGGGCTGTGTTTCCACAGCCCCTTATGCTCATAAACTTCAGCCCTGTGCCTCTGCGACCTTGCCGACACGGGTGATCTCCCCAACGGATACCTGCATTGACTTGCCATTGACGCTTGCAATAATGCTCGGCGCGCCGTCCGTGACGGATACGCCTGTGACAACACCCTCGTAGGTCTGCTTCGACGTTACGCTCTTTCCGCTTGCGTCCTTCTCCGTGACCTCTGTCGTCCACTGGATATCCTTGCCAATCATGCCGCTGAGCTGACCGA
>NZ_CDXDFU010000035.1:0-26702 GCF_978017985.1 Schwartzia sp. (in: firmicutes)
CATCACGGCAATCGAAGCCTTCTGCCATCCCTCCGCAAAGCCTCCTGTAAGTCCGCCGCTGTCGAAAACAACTATCGGGCAGGTTATCCCCATCTCTCTGGCGATACCCTCCACGTCATCACCTATAAGGCTTGCGGAGCAGTTGTTTTCTATACATAGTACTGAGGGCGGATTTTCTACGTACTGCTCAAGGGTATCTCTCAGATACTCCTCACTGCCGAATACAATCGACTCATTGTCCAGCTGTGTGCACAGCATTCGCTTGGATATAAGCGGCTCATTCATTTCTATGTGACGCATGGCATAGTAATAGCACCACAGAGGGCCGTTGATTACCACCGCGGCATCTGGAATGCCGGCAAAAAAAGCTGCTGCGCCTGCAAGAGCACAGGCATCCTGCATACCGCAAAGCTCGCTGAAATTTTCTTTTTCAGGCATATATAAGCCCCCCTCTGCTGAGCGCTCTGTGCATGACTCGTACCATGGCATCCATTACAGCTTTCTCTCCCGTCCAGCCTGCGCCCGCAACACATGGAAGAATAACCTGGCGAACCTCCGAATTTACCAGTTCATGCGTCGTCAGAACAACATCTGATTCGCGCACTGCTTTTTCAAAGTCTTCTCCCGAAAGAACAGGCGCGTCAGTATACTGCCTGAGCTTTGCTTCATTCTTCTGACGTCCTTCTTCTCCCTGCGATTCAAAAAGCTGTATGCCGATCAGCTTCATTCCAAGCTTTTCCAGCATAAGCAAAACCGTCTGCGGCTGGAAAAATTCAGTGGCGCGTCCAGCGCAGTAAACAACCTTTTTCCCGCGCAGCGTTTCAGCTGACTTGTCAACTACAGCCATGAACCGCTGATGTTCTTTCTTTACGGCTTCCGCAGCAGCAGCTTCCATGCCAAGAAATTCCCCAAATCTTTTCAGCCACTCCATGGTCCTTAAATAGCCTACAGGATAAAGCTCCGAAAAGCATGGAATGTTGAATTTCTCGGAAAATTCCCTACCGACTGCAGCAAAATGCTGCTGACGGACATCGGATTCAGACCTTCCTATCACAACGGTCAAAGCTGCAGACGGCGCCTTTTCCAGCTCCGCAAGAGACATGTATGAAGGAAACTGTCCGCTTATTTTGAGTCCGAAATAATCAAGCATACGCCTCATTTCACGTGTATAAGCGCCGAAGATACCGCCGCAGTCTCCGAAAATCAGCACTGTTCCCGGAATCTTTTTTTG
The DNA here is from genome assembly GCF_978017985.1 of Schwartzia sp. (in: firmicutes). Classification (NCBI taxonomy): domain Bacteria; kingdom Bacillati; phylum Bacillota; class Negativicutes; order Selenomonadales; family Selenomonadaceae; genus Schwartzia; species Schwartzia sp. (in: firmicutes). Next base: position 1,232 of record NZ_CDXDFU010000035.1, read on the forward strand.
CGGCTTCATAAAACGCTGCATCAAAATACGTGCCGCATCAAGATATCCATCGAAATACTCTCCGTCCAAAAAACCATGGTGTGATGTCTCTATGACAGGAATTCCAAGTTCTTCTGTCATTTCCTCCGCCACTGCGCCCGTATCATCCCCGATTACGCCGGATACGCAGGAATTAGCTATAAACACCGCTTGGGGATTATATTTTTCATACGCGTAACGAACAGCACGGCGCAGGCGCTCCTCTCCGCCAAACACAGCCTCTTCATCAGTCAGATCCGTGGATAAAAGAGGTATGCTTCTTAGCTTCGTTTCCTCGGGAGCATCCGTAATCAGACGACAGAAGGAGCTTGCATCCATACGCCTTGCAATGTGCGCGCAAGCCCTTGGACTATGATAGATTACGACAGCACCGTCCACATAACAAAGAGCACGCCATACCCCGGTCATTGTGCAGCTGCAGGACGCAACCCTGCGGCATTTCAGTACACGCTTTGCTTCAATTGCCATACTGCTCCACCAGTCCCTCCAGCTCCTCGAACTCCATGGGCTCCGGAACAACAAGCTCCGTATTGCTGTCGATATCCTCCGCCAGTTTTCTATATACGCCTGCCTGAGTGGTATCGGGAGCATATGCAATCACCGTCTGACGATGAATCTCAGCATCGTGAACAATATTGTCCCTAGGAATAAACGCAATCAGCTTTGTTCCGATACGCTTTGCGAATTCCTCCAAAAGCTCCTTTTCCATGGGTACATTGCGGCTGTTTCCGATTATTCCTCCCAGCTTGACGCGGCCGCGTACCGCAAATTTTCGTATACCCTTTGCGATGTTGTTCGCCGCGTAAAGAGACATAAGCTCCCCCGAGGAAACGATATAAATTTCTTCGGCATAGCCCTCACGTATTGGCAGTGCAAAGCCTCCGCAGACAACATCTCCCAGCACGTCGTAAAGTGCCACGTCTATATCATCAAGAGCCTTGAGTGCTTTCAGCCGCTGAAGCGCGACAATTATTCCCCTTCCCGCGCAGCCCACTCCCGGCTCCGGACCTCCCGCCTCAATGCAGCGTATTCCATTCCAGCCTTCATGAACAATTTCCTCCGCCAGTATCTCTCCGCCGCGCCTTTCACGCTCCAAATCAAGCACAGTCTGACGGCAGATATGTCCCAGGAGAAGACGTGTGGAATCATTCTTCGGGTCGCACCCTATCTGAGCCGCGCACTTTCCCATTTCACTGAATGCCGCAGACACATTTGAAGCCGTGGTGGATTTTCCTATTCCGCCTTTTCCATAAAATGCTATCTTTTTCATGCCGGGTATCTCCCTCCCGATTTAAAAGAATAAGCCCCTGCTTACACAGAGGCTCAATATTAATCTTTATTCTTATCCTTAAGGTATTCATACGCTTCATCCGCGCGCTCAACATACATTTTTCGAACGGCATCATTCTCGCCAAGGCCCTTGAGATACGCTTCTACCTCAAAGCCTGCCGCTTCAAGCTGAAACTTGTGGCTCTTGGGATTTTCCGCAAGCATATCCTTTTTCACATGCGTTCCGGCAACCATCATAAGAGGCATGAGTGTTACCTTTTTAACCCCTGCCCGTTTCAGATACGGAATAACGTCCGTAAGATTCGGCCTGCCTTCCATGGTATATACGAAAACATTTCTGAAGCCCTGCTGCATCAGACGGCTCTGAATCGTATCGTAAAATGCATTGGACGGGTGAGGTGACCCGTGAGCCATCAAAAGCACCGCAGTCTGCGGTGTTCTCGCCGGAAACTGGGTTTCCACGGCCTTTACAAAGTCCATAGCATCATCACGCCGCCCGTTCTGTCCCATCCAGTAGATAAGCGGCGTACCCATTGTTGACCGCTTGAACTGTGCTTTATACAGGTGGAACACACTGGTATCATAGGTGTACTCAATCCCTGGGAACAAATCAAGCGTGGTCATTGCAACCCGCGTATAACCTTCACTGCGAAGATCGCGCAGTGCCTCTTCCGGCATAGGATAGTGAATTCCTTCTTTTTCCTCAATACGTTCAACGACAATGTTCGAGGTAAAAGCAAGTACTACCTTGACACCCGGATGATTGCGCTGTATTTCCTCCACAGTTCTTTCTATGGTTATGCGCCGTGTTTCAGTTATAGTTGTACCGAAGCTCATGACCAGTATTGCGTCCTTATCCGGAAGCGACTGCAGCTCAGGCGTATCATAGCTGAGAACACCTATCTGCGTCGCATGGCGGAGCGCCATGGTCACATGCTTGACCTCAGGGTGCACGCTAAATTTTGCACAACATTTATCCTGCAAAGCAAGCATCTCCTATTTTTCAAAATCAGACAACCAGACGTACAACCTGAACCTCAAAAGCTTCCTTTATCTGCGGAATAAAATCGCGCTCAAGAAGTGATTTCTGGCGCAAATCGCCAGCTACCATAAGAAGCATTCCACCGCTTTTCGTCACATTATTGAGCGGCTCAATATATTTGGCATAATCGTCGTCTCCGAGCTTTTTCCGAAGAGTCTCAAGAGCACCCATAAGCTCCGGACGTGTCTCTTTAAGGCGCGCTGCCAGCGGAGCACGTTTTTCAATTTTAACATTCGGATTTTCACTGAGCGGAGCCTCTGCCGTCATCTGCAAATCTGCAGCATAGTCTGTTTGTTCATTTACCTGCATTTCAAATCTCCTCCCTTTACTTTTCTATATTTTAACAGAAACTGCGTCCATTGTCTTTGCAAACTTATCAATCATATCACAGCCTGTTTTTTGACAAAAAAATCGGCCTCTCGGGAGTCCACCCCGGAGGCCCGCCGCAGTCGGCGTGTAAAGAGTTGAATGGAATGTATGAGCAATGCTTTCCATTAAGCTGAACTCACGGAAAACTTTCCGCCAATATAAAAGACTCTTTTCCCCGAACGGAAAAGAGTCATCATTTACAGAGTACGCCAATAAAACAGACGCTGTCTGCCAAATCCCCTTCCCATCGCTCGTAGGTCAATCGGTGATTGTCAATCAGGCAGTTCTCCTGGCTTCAGGTCATCATCCTTCGGCGCCTTCCCGGAATATCCAGTGGCTAATGCCGAAGAACTCTCTGTTACAGTGGCGGGACCGCGTTGGCTTTTACCAACTTTTCTATTAAGTCGCTGACACCTGATTCAAACTGTGTTCACTTTTAAGGAGTCTTGTTCGGGATGTCCGTATCCCGATTACATTGCAAGAATATCACGGGACAAAATGCTTGTCAAGCACTATTTTCCGCAGAAATAAAGCGTGTAGCGGGTATATGCTTTACACTTTTTAAAGCATATACCTGCTACACGCATCAGCATGATGTCTTTCCCAGCCTAGGGTGTATTACAGGTCGCAGACTCCTTACTCTCACAAGGCGAAGCGCCTCTTCGAAGGTCACATCCTCGCGCCCGTTCTGTGTTTCATACACGCACAAAGGTTTCTCTACGCCAAACTCACTGGCAGGCATGTAGACATATTCATTATTTTCAAAATCTCCGTAAATTTCTCCTGCTTTGAGTCTTGCTTCAAGCATAACGCCCATATAAAAACGTCCCTTTCATCAAAACATATTGTGACGCCAAAGCACAAATGCCATGAATCCGGCAATTGAAACCGAAAGACCGGCAATCACAAGAAACGCGTCGGCGCTGGATGCCAGAGGAACCGGAACATTCATACCGAAAAAGCTCGATATTACCGTCGGTATTGCCAGAATAATCGTCATAGCAGCGAGGAATTTCATAACGAGGTTCTGGTTATTGGAGATAATAGACGAGAACGTATCCGCCATTCGCGCGAGAATCTTGCTGTACATTTCAACCATCTCGCGGGCCTGCTTATTCTCGATTATTACATCCTCCAGAAGGTCCTCATCCTCTTCATACATCTTAAGTACCGCCTGAGTTGCAGGATTCGTGCGGAGACGCAGCAGCTTGTCCAAAACTGCACCGTCAGAACGCAGAGCCGCGTTAAAGTACGTCAGACCTTTCTGCAGCTCCAAAAGACGCATAATATCCTTGTTACGCATGGAATCCCGAAGCATATGCTCAATTTCATCGGAGAGCTTGCTTATCTGACGAAGGTAACGCAGATAGAATGTTGCGGATTTATATAGTATCTGGAACAGAAAACGTGTCTTTTTGAACGTGCGGAAAAGCTTTGCAGTCCGCTCGTTAAACTCGGACAGCACCGGAGTTTCCTCCAGGCAGACCGTAATGATATATTCCTTTGTCAAAATAATAGCCAAAGGCAGTGTATCATAGCTGTCATATGAACGCATGACCGGAACATTGGTCAGGACCATGATTGAATTGTCCTCGACATCTGTATGGGAGCGCTCCTCATCATCCAATGCGGAACGCAGGAAGTCAGGTTCGACCTCCGTAAGTTCACCGACGACCTTAAGTTCATACGGTGTCGGATCAATAATATTGATCCATGCTCCCTTTTCGAGAGTCTCCAGGCTCAGTTCCTCGAGCCGTCCGCTCTCATGGGATTTCAGTATTCTGAGCATAGAAAAAACCCCTTCCCTGCAGGGAACGGGCTCAAAAAAGCGCTAAAGAGGCACAGCTCAAAAGCGCTCCCACATCTCATTAAAAATGCTGAGAAAATGGCAGCGTTCCCTGCGATTTGTAATTATACGATACCAACATAAATCAGGGTGATCGCCGTCCATCTTTCTCACCATCCTCTATTTTAGGAATCACTGATTAATTCAGCTGCCCATTTTAATGCATCTTGTGTGTCCTCCCTGTGTTGACAAATCCTCAGCATAGCACCGCTATGCCTGCGGTTTGCCGCCTTGGGAGGGACGCACCATCTGCATCAATCCGGACGACTTCATTTAATCAGCGTTTCCTTGAATTTCAAAATACGGTTTTACCTCAAAAAAGTATATACCAAACAGCCTGTATGGGCAAGATTTTTTTCACATTTTTCCTTCCATGATATATACTAGAGTAAATCATTTTGAAATGAGGTCATTTTATGAGTCTTGACGGCTTTTCAATGCGCCGCCTTGTGATAGAGCTTAATAAATCACTCGCCGGTGGGCGGATAGATAAAATAACACAGCCAAACAAACAAACATTGACGTTTTCCGTACGTCAGCCCGGTTCAACCCAGCTTCTCTATATTTCCATACAGCCGCAGAACCCGATTCTTTACCGGTTGGATGCTCCCCTTGAAAGCCCCGCTGAGCCTCCTACCTTTTGTATGGTTCTCCGCAAGCAGATAGAAACGGGACGTATCGCGCAGGTGCGCCAGCACGGACTTGACCGTATCATTGCTCTCGATATTGACGTTGTAGGCGCAGGTGGACGCATAGTCACAAAAACTCTCGTCTGTGAGCTTATGGGTAAATACAGCAATCTCATACTGGTGCAGGATGGAATAATAATAGATTCCCTCAGAAAGGTCGGCGCAAACAGCAGCCGTGTACGCGAAGTCCTTCCCGGCGAAGCCTACGAAGCGCCCCCCTCTCAGGATAAATGCGATGTAACACTCGTTCCGCCCTCCACCGTCACAAAAAAGCTCAAAGAGCTTACCGATATGAAATTGGCGCAGGCACTCAGCAGCGTCTGCCTTGGATTCGGTCCTGTGACATCAAAGGAAATTGCTTACTGTGCCGGTCTTGCCGCAAGCACTCAAATTTCCTCACTCGACGATGCAGATTACGCCTCCATTGAGCAGGCAATCACTGAAACCGTGCGTTCTCTCAGTGATCCCGAATCTAAGGCATGTCTGGTCCGCGGTGAAAAAAACAAACTTAAGGCAATGTCCTCGTACACTCTCCATTACTTCCCGGAGGGCGAGCTTGAGTTTTTCCCTTCTGTTGATGCCATGCTTGCCCGTGCTACCTCCATTCTCGGCAGCTTCGTGCCCCAGGACAAGGAGCCGCTCAAAAAGCTCGTACACATAGAACTTACACGGGCTGAAAACAAGCTGATAAAGCTCCGTAAGGAAGCAGCGGAAGCAGATAACGCAGAGGATTTCAGGGAAAAAGCGGATAACCTTATGACATATCAGTATCAGCTAAAGGACAGAGAGGATGCTGAAATCACCGTTCCTGATATATACTCCTCTGACGGCGCTTCAATTACCATATCTCTTGACCAGCGCCTCACGATTACGGAGAATATACAGGCCTACTATCATAAATACAACAAGCTGAAACGTGCGCGTTCACTGCTCTCCGAGCAGATTGCTTCATGCGAGGAATCCATAAAATATCTTGGAAGCATTGAGGCTTCTCTTGAGGTTTCCTCCAGTCTTGCCGAGCTGCAGGATATCAAATCAGAGCTTACGGCACAGGGATATATAAAAGCCCCAAAGAAGAAAAAACCTTCTCTGCAGCCCTCCAAGCCCTTTTTGTTTAAGGCGCCCGACGGCAGCGAAATTCTGGTTGGAAAGAACAACTACCAGAATGACCGTCTTACCTTCAAGACCGCTGACCGTGATGACATCTGGCTGCACACAAAGGATATCCCCGGCTCTCATGTAATTCTGCGTACAGAAGGAGCAGAGCCAACAGAAGAAACACTTCTTCTGGCTGCCGACCTTGCCGCGCATTTCAGTCAGGCCTCCGGCTCTTCAAACATTCCGGTAGACTACACGCTCTGCCGCTACGTCAAAAAGCCATCAGGTTCAAAACCCGGATTTGTCATTTTCACAAACCAAAAGACTCTGTACCGCACCCCCGATGAAAAAACACTGCAGAGTATTCTCTCGCAGGAGCAGTAATAAAAAAGCTCACGCCCTCGATAAGTTCGAAGACGTGAGCTTTTTTCTGTATTATTCCGATTTAATTTCCTTCAGCATGACCTTCTCATCACCATCAAGCTCATTAAGCTCGACACTTATGGTTTCATGTGCCGAAGTAGGTACATTTTTACCAACATAGTCCGCACGGATTGGGAGCTCACGGTGACCGCGGTCAATGAGTACCGCAAGCTGTATGATATGAGGACGTCCCATATCAATCAGGGCATCAAGCGCAGCGCGAATCGTGCGCCCCGTGTAGAGCACATCATCAGTAAGAACTACACTTTTCCCGCTGATGTCTCCGGGAATCTGCGTTGATTTCAGAACAGGCTGATAAGCCATTGTGGAAAGATCATCTCTGTAGAGAGTAATGTCGAGAACTCCGACCAGCGGACGTTTTCCCTCGATTTTTTCGATTTCATCAGCGATACGCTCCGCAATAGGAACTCCGCGTGTACGAATACCGACGAGCACAAGGTCTTCAATCCCTTTGTTTTTCTCAACAATTTCATGTGAAATACGGGTGAGTGCGCGACGAATGGCATCTCCGTCCATAAGCATAGTCTTATCGATAAGTTCTGTCATGATCTTCCACTCCTGTCTGTTTTATTATGCGTTTTTCTGCCTTTTCCTCAGCACATCAAGTATGTGCTGCATATCCTCCGGCACAGGGGCCTTAAAGGTCATTTCCTTCTTCAATACAGGATGCTCAAAGGTAAGCTCAGCGGAATGCAGTGCCTGCCCATTTATGGCAAACGGACATTTTTTCGGGCCGTATTTCGGATCGCCCAAAACAGGATGACCGATATATGCCATATGCACACGTATCTGATGCGTGCGTCCCGTCAAAAGCCGGCACTCCACAAGAGTGTAATCACCATATCGTTCAAGTACCCTGAACTTTGTAGTAGCATCTTTTCCGTTATGCAGAACAACGGCCATCTTCTGACGGTCCTTCGGGCTGCGGCCTATGGCACCGTGAATTGTTCCTGTTTCCTCAACTATATTGCCGCAGACAATCGCCCAGTATACACGGTGAGCACTCTTTATTCTTATCTGCTCCGCCAGCTCTATGTGTGCCGCGTCATTCTTCGCAGCTATCATTACACCGGAGGTATCCTTATCCAGTCTGTGAACAATTCCGGGCCGGACGGCGCCGTTTATCCCTGAAAGGTCTTCGCAGTGGTGCATGAGAGCGTTTACAAGCGTGCCGCTTGATACTCCTGCCGCAGGATGCACAACCATGCCGCGTGCCTTGTTTACAACAATTACGTCATGGTCCTCATAAAGAATATCCAAAGGAATATCCTCAGGAAGAATATCTACAGATACGGGGTCCGGAAGCGTGAAGGTAACCGTGTCTCCCTCTTTCAGCTTCGTGCGGCTTTTTTCCTGCTTTCCGTTTACAAGCGCGCCGCCGTCCTCGATAACCTTCTGTATATGTGAGCGGGAAAGCTCCGGCTGCATCTCTGAAAGGAAAACATCCAGCCTTGTTCCGGTCTTATCCGCCGTATATTCAAATTTTTCCATCAGGCCTGATGTGCCTCCTTCCATTCCTCACGCAGCAGCGCATACATGATAAATGCTACGCCTACGCATATAGCAATATCTGCCGTATTAAATACCGGCCAGATACGAAAATCAAAGAAATCTATAACCTTCCCGAGCCAAATACGGTCGATAAGGTTCGATGCCGCTCCGCCCAAAAGCAGAGAGGAACCGTAATAAACCAGCATACCTTCCTGTTGGAGACGGCGGTAAAAAAACAGCCCTACCCCGATAATCAGCACACCGGCACAAATAAAAATCCAGCGCTGGTCAGCAAGAATGCCAAAGGCAGCACCCGGATTCTGTATGTATGTAATATGAAAAATGCCCGGTACTACGGGCACGGAATGACCGATATCCATGGATGTCATTATCATGAACTTGACTGCCTGGTCAATAACAATCAGTGCAATTACAATCAGCCAAAACAAGTTGATTCTTGCCCCTTTATCCATTGCCGCCGAACCGGCTATGTGCTTCTGTGAAGTTTCGCACTCTGCCGCTTCGCCGGAATTATTTTTTGTCTATTACTGCTGCCACGGAAGCGGACGCTGTCCGTTATCCTCACTCTGAGGTTCTTCCTGTATTTCCTCGTCCGTCATTTCATCAAGAGTGCCTATAGCCTGACGTACACCATCCTCCTCGAGAAGCTCAAGCTCTGTACGGAGAAGCGACTTGATTTTTATGAGAAACTGTCTCTGACGCTGCAGAACGGCATCGTACTTCGCTTCCTCGCGGCGCACATCATCCTGAACCGAGGCCTGCTGCTTTGAAAGCTCCATCTGTGCGCGAAGCTTCATATTCTCGCATTCCTTGATTGCAGCATCGCGTATTTCCGCAGCACGGAGCTTTGCGTTCTGCATGACCTCTTCAGCTGTTTTTTTTGTCACAAGAAGCGTTTCCTGCAGGTTGTTCTCAAGCTCCTGATACTGCTCTATTTTCTTTTTGTTGAGTTCGATTTCATCCTTTAACTGCTGATTCTCACGAAACATTGTTTCGTAATCATTCACAATCCTGTCGAGAAAATCATCGACCTCTTCCGCATCGTATCCCCGAAATCCGCGTTTAAATTCCTGATTATGTATATCGGATGGTGTAATCATTGGCATGACCCCCTCAAATATAGCGCTTCAGCGATACGCCGACGCGTCCTTTTTTAGTCTTTCCGCGTACTTCTACGATTTCTACACGTCCCCGTCCGCGAAGCGAAAGGATATCTCCCTCTCCGACGGTTACAGAGGCGTTCTTGACAGACTGCCAATTAAGCTTCAGTTTATCCGCTTCTATATCTGCTGCCGCACGGCTTCTCGACATGCCAAAGCCCGCCGCCGCCACCGAATCCACACGCAGGGATGCGACAGTAGCTGTAATATCCTTTGTCCGCTCTTCCCTTGGCGCGATTGCCGACAGCTCATCCGGTTCACAATGGACAGCCGCCGAACCAATCTGCGTGAGATTAGCAAGCAGAAACTCAGCCATCTGCTTCGTAGTCAAAATCCTTGCAGTGCCTGACGATACCAGAAGGTCTCCCAGCGTATCACGCTCTATTCCGAGCCCCATCAGTGCCCCAAGCACATCACGGTGCGTAAGGTAGCAGAAATCGCTTTTCCATTCTGCCTTTATCACCGCAATATCAAATGAAGGCTTGCCGCCAAATGCGTCATGCGTAAACATTGCACGCTGACGCTCTGCACCGGGATAGCCTCCGTCGTACTGCACTGTCAGTCCATCATAGCTTGCAGCCACAGTCTCGGCAATCTCAACTCCATAAGGGTCCAGAAAAGGTGTCAGTCGAAATTTCTGTGTCCGCACAGCCTGCTCAGCAAGGTCTACAAGCTGAACCGAAACGGCTTCTCCTTCTGTTCCCTTGTAATAACGAAGGATCCGCTCACGTGCTGTTGTCATTTCAATTTCCCCAGTTCTTCAGAGCGTTTAGTTGCAGCCATGACTGCATCTATAAGCGCACCGCGTACTCCCTGCTGCTCCATAACACGAACGCCTGCTATAGTCGTTCCCGCCGGAGAGGTCACGGCATCACGCAGAACATCCGGATGTTTCTCTGTTTCAAGAACCATTTTTGCAGCTCCAAGAAGTGTCTGAGCCGCCATAATACGCGCATTATCACGCGGAAGACCTGCCATAACGCCGCCATCCGACAATGCATCAATCATCAGGAAAGCATACGCGGGGCCGCTTCCCGAAAGACCTGTTACGGCATCCATCAAGGACTCCGTAACCTTTACCGCCCTGCCGCAGGAGGAAAAAATCTCTTCAGCGGTTGTATCAGCCACAGCCTCTGCCGCAGCATTCAGCGTATACGCAGACATACCCTCGCCGACGGAAAGCGGCGTATTGGGCATTACGCGAACAATCGGATGGCCCGGGAAAGCCTTTTCAAAACGTGCGACAGGCACGCCCGCAACGATGGATATAATACGTGCGCCCGGTTTTACCTTCGGTGCAATTTCCTCAAGTGCCGCATCCAGCGCCTGGGGTTTTACCGCAAAAAGCACCGCATCGACTTTGCCTATGAAAGAGTCCGCCGTGGTTTTCGCCGTAACACCATACAATGCATTAAGCTCACAACAGCGCTCCTGACGACGCTCTGAAACGAAAAGCTCTTCCGGATTTTTCTTCATGCGGTGAACCATGCCGTCAAGAATAGCACCCGCCATCATTCCGCCGCCGATAAAACCAATCGTCTGTACCTTATCCATCAACTATTTCCCCCGCTTATTTTTTTATCCAGGACATATCCATAGGATTGCTGCGATCCTGTGAATAATCAACGTTTACATTGCTCGGCGCACAAAGGAAAACATTCTTGCCAACCTTTTTGATGTCGCCTGAAATAGCATACGTCGTGCCGCTGATGAAATCGATGATACGTTTTGCATCATCCGCGTCAGTCTTTTCAAAATTGATAAGAACCGGACGTTTCTCTTTCAGCGCGTTTGCGACCTGCTGAACATCATCAAAGGAGCGCGGCTCAATAACGATGACCTTCATGCGCGACGCACGTCCGATACCTGCAGCAGCATCCTGAAGGCTTACCACATTATCAGTGTGCTGTGCCTGCGGCTTCATGGGCTCGAAATAAGCCTTCTCCTGCTCATCAAGCTCCTCTGTGTTCTCAGTGTCTTTTATTTCCTCATGCTCCGGGTCTACAAGACCGATTTTTCCACAAACCTTATCAATGATACCCATAATACTTCCTCCTCTGCCTGTATTTAGTCCAGTTATTTTTCGTCCAATGTACCAATACTTTACGAATATTAATTTATCCTATTATTATAGCGTATTTATCTGAATTTTATCAATATACTATGGCTTTTTACAGGCTCAGTACTGTCTCGGTCCGAAAATTGCCGTACCGATGCGCACAAGGTTTGACCCTTCTTCAATGGCAATCCGGTAATCATGCGTCATTCCCATAGAAAGCCATTTCATTTCGGAATTCATAAGCGGCAGCATCTGAAGCTGATCGAATATCTCACGCATTTCACGGAACAGGGGACGGCATTCCTCTACATCTTCGTAATTAGGCGCAATGCACATGAGGCCCATGAGATGGACATGCTGCATTCTGTCTGCTTTCTGCAGAAGGAACGGCAAATCCTCTTTGTAAATGCCGAACTTACTTTCTTCCTTTGCAAGATTGACCTGAATAAGTATATCCTGAACCTTATGTATTTTATCCGCAGCCGCATCAATGGCATCAAGCAGATGCTCACTGTCTACAGAATGAATGAGATCAAAATTGCGCACCGCCTGTTTTACTTTATTCGTCTGCAAATGACCGATAAGATGCCATGTCACATCGCGGTCCAGCTTGCCGTGCTTTTCCACAGCCTCCTGAACCCGGTTCTCACCGACCACGGTAACACCTGCATCAATCGCCTCACGCATTGCCTCTACATCGTGATTTTTAGTAACGGCAACGAGCTGTACCGGGTCATCCTTAAAAATACCCGTACGCTTTGCCATGCTTTCCTCGATATTTTTCTGCACCGTTTCCAAACGCTCAGCAATCATTCGAAAGCCCCCTGTAGGTAGTTTTTATTTATTTCAAAGAGAGAAGTGCGGCTATGCGGCCTGTTTTTCCTCCTGATGCCCGATAGGAGTAAAAAATCTGCGCGTTATGCTGCGTACAGCTCTCCGCACTGTCTATATTTTCTTCACGAATACCTGCTCTGATAAACTGCAGGCGGTTTGCTTCCCACAAATTCAGGTGATATTTTTCTCCCTGTCTTGAAAGAATATATTTTGCATCATCCGGATACGCCTCACTGAATTTCCCGGCAACTTCATCGCCCACCTCGTAGCAGGACGGACCTATAGCAGGTCCGATTGCAGCCAGAATATTTTTCGGCTCACAGCCGTATGCTTCATGCATGGCGGAAATTGTTTTCCCCGCAATTCCGAGGTGAGTTCCCTTCCAGCCGCCGTGCGCGACAGCAATAACATGCTTCACCGGGTCAAAGAACATAAGCGGCGTGCAGTCAGCATAGCAGAGCATAAGCGAAACACCCGGAACATCAGTCATAAGCGCGTCCGTTCCTTTGATTGCATCATCGTATGACATTCTGCCGCGCCCAATTTCGTCTGCCGTGACACGAACGATTTTATCTCCGTGAATCTGCTCCGGCGTCGTGAGAGCTGAAAATGAAATTCCCAGCGCGCCACAAAAACGCTTGCGGTTCTCAATCACCGCGCTGCCGTCATCTCCAACATGAAGCGCAAGATTAAGCGAATCATACGGGGCTTTGCTTACACCGCCGAAGCGTGTCGATACCGCCTGCACCAGCTCCGGGTGGTCAAGCTTTGAAAAACGGCCCGTCCAGATAGATTCACTTATTTTTGAAAGATAAAACGCCAAATGTTATTCCTCCGTTCCGCTGCATACTCCGCAGCGTCTGCAGCCGTCAAAGCATTTGACGGTTTCCTGCAGATTTTTTGCACGCTCCCACTCGCTCCACAGGTACTCCTCTTTGAGCCCCATGTCAAGCCTTGACCATGGAAAGCATTCCTCACGGCTCCTCACTCGGTGGAGATAAAAATCTGCGTCCAGTCCGCTGTCCTTCATGGCACGCAGAAACGCCTTCGCTCCTCCGGCAAGATGTGCCTTGTAAAGCACATCGGAAATTCTTCTGTCCCCTCTGGAAAGAACACCCTGCACCAGAGCAGACTTCGGAGGCTCGGATATCATCTCGATGCCCTTATGCCCCGCGATTCCCTGACGCAGACGTTTAAGTGATGCCTCGATAGTCTTTTTATCCGCCATGGGCGACCACTGAAATGGCGTAAATGGCTTTGGAATGAAAGGATTGACACTTAATGTCAGAGTTGTCTTTTTATCCTCACGCTCCAGATATTCCTTCATACGCAGCGTAAGGTCGGCAATGGCATCAATATCCTCCATGGTTTCCAGAGGAAGCCCTATCATAATATACAGGCGGTAATGCCGTATACCCGCCTCAAGGCCAAGATCCATGGTATGGAAAAGGTCTTCTTCCGTAATGCCTTTATTTATTACGGCACGCATGCGCGGACTTCCTGCCTCAGGCGCGAGCGTAAGCGTACGCATTCCACTTTTTACGAGGGAATCCACCAGCACAGGAGTTACGGAATCCGCACGGAAGGACGCCACAGACATAGTATCTCCCCCACCTATGACTGCCCTGCAAAGTTCATCAATTTCAGGATAATCGGATATAGCCGCTCCCATCAGCCCAAAGCGTTTGCCGTATTTTCTGCCCTCACGGAATTCTTCCTTGAGCACAGACAGCGAACGGTTTCTCGGACGGCGGAAGCAGTAGCCTGCCATGCAGAATCTGCAGTGTCTTCCGCACCCGCGCGCAGTTTCAACCAGATAAAGATTGAATTCCGTATCGTCCGTAACAATTACGGTATGAGCAGGGTACGCGTCAAGGTCGCGTACCCACTGGCGGCTGACCTTTTCCGGTGCTCCGTCCAGCGGTGTTACAGCTTCAAGTGTACCGTCATCGGCGAAGGAATGTTCATAAAGCGACGGAACATATACACCCTCTACCTTCGCCAAACGCCGCAAAAGCTCTTTTTTCCCGAGTCCTTCAGCTTTAGCACCGTAGAACGCGTCCATGAAATGCTGCATTGTCTCTTCGCCCTCTCCGATGATAAATGCATCGACGAAGTCCGAAAGCGGTTCGGGATTAAACGTAGCGCAGGGTCCTCCCGCAATGACTATCGGAGCATCCTCTCCGCGCTCCGAAGCCAGCAGGGGAACCCTGCCTGTCGAAAGAATCTCCAGAAGGTTGAAATAATCCATCTCAAATGAAACAGCAAAAGCAATAAGCGGAAATTCCGAAAGCGGAGTCTGTGTTTCAAGACTCAGAAGAGGCGTATTTGTACGCTTATATTCCTCCAATTCCTTCTTTTCGGGAAGGAAGAAGCGTTCACAGGCAGTATCTCCCCTGCGGTTCATCAAATCATAAATTATATGAATACCAAGATTTGACATACCGACAAAATACGAATTGGGATATACCAGCGCCATACGCTCCCGCTGCCCCGCGGGGAATACATAATAGCCTTCTTCTTTTTCCAGATGCGCCTTAAGCTTTGTCGCAAGCTTCCAAGACAAACAATCAACCTCCAATTAAAAGGGAGCTCTTTCCCTTATTTACCTCTCTTTTCACGAAGAAGCTCCTCAAGCTCCTCCTTGAACATGCTTATATCCGCAAATTTACGGTAAACCGAAGCGAAGCGGATATACGCTACCTCATCAAAATTCTTGAGTTTTTCCATAACGAGCTCACCGATGGATTTCGTCGTAATTTCGCGATCCATAGTGTTGCGAAGCTCACGCTCGATCTCATCTGCCAGTGCTACGATACGGTCCGTTGGAATGTCTCTTTTATCACAGGAACGGATGAGTCCGTTAAGAAGCTTATCCCTGTCGAAAAGAACACGGCGGCCGTCATGCTTGATTACCATCAACGGCGTTTTTTCTACGACCTCATAAGTCGTGAAACGGCGCCCGCACTGAGAACATTCTCTGCGGCGGCGAATCGAGTTTCCGTCATCAGCCGATCTTGAATCGATAACACGGCTGTCTTCCTGTTTGCAAAAAGGACAACGCATTTTTACACCTTCATTCTCTTAGCTTTCCGCTTCTGCGGTTTATTTTTATCCGGCTCCGCCTTCTTTTCCGGGTGAACCAGACATTTTTTATCAAATCCTATAAGGTCCTCACGATGAGCCAGCCTCAGTGCCTCTCTCACAAGCGGCCGGTTCGACGGTATCCAGTACTGCATAAGCGCGCGCTGCATACGTTTTTCGTGTGGATTCTTTGCCGTATATACAGTCTCACCCGTAAGCGGATGTATGCCCGAATAGTACATGGCTGTGGACATTGTCCCCGGTGTCGGAATAAAGTCCTGCACCTGCTCGGGACGGTAGCCCAAGTCGCGGATAAACTCCGCAAGCTCTATGGCGTCCTCAAGCTTTGCTCCGGGATGGCTGGACATGAAATAAGGAACAAGATACTGCTCTTTCCCAAGCCGTTCATTCATTTCCTTGAACCGATGCACGAAACGGCGGTAGACCTCTTTATTTGATTTCCCCATGAGCCGCGTCACGCGGTCTGAAATATGCTCCGGGGCGATTTTCAGCTGACCGCTTATATGATATTTGCAAAGCTCCTCCAAAAAGGAATCCTTCGCAAGCATCAGATAATCGAACCGTATACCTGAACGTATAAACACCTTTTTGACCTTAGGCAGCTTTCTGAGCTCCCTCAAAAGCCCAAGATAGTCGCTATGGTCCGCCACAAGATGGCTGCATGGAACAGGCGACAGACATTCCTTGCCGCGGCATGTACCCCTCTGCAGCTGTTCATCACAGCTGGTTCTCCTGAAATTGGCAGTAGGACCGCCAACATCATGAATATATCCCTTGAAATCAGGAAGCTCTGTGAGCAGCTTCGCTTCTCTTAGCAGGGATTCGCGGCTCCTGCGCTGGATTATCCGCCCCTGATGGGAAATTATTGCACAGAAATTGCAGCCGCCAAAGCATCCCCTCTGGCTTACAAGACTGAATTTGACCTCTTTTATTGCAGGAACACCGCCTGCGGCTTCATACACCGGATGATATGTCCTCTGATAAGGAAGGTCGTATATTTCATCCATTTCCTCTTCGGTCAGGGGCATTGCAGGCGGATTTTGTACCACACACGCCTCACCGTTCCGCTGGACAAGCTTCTTTCCGCGAATGGCATCCTGTTCAAGATATATATTCTTAAACGCCTCAGCAAAGGCTTTTTTATCTTCTGCCACCATATCGAAATCCGGAAGCTTCACATAGTCGTAAACATAATCAAAATCAGGGACGCGGTAACATGTCCCTGCCACATCCTGTATATTTTCGATATCGACCCCCTGATGAAGATCTGCGGCTATTTCCAAAATCTGCTTCTCGCCCATTCCATAGACGAGCATATCAGCCTGACTGTCCATGAGAACCGACCGCCTCACGCGGTTTGTCCAGTAATCATAGTGAGCGAACCTTCTGAGACTCGCTTCTATTCCGCCTATGATTACAGGCACACCCGGCCATATCTCACGAAGCCTGTTCGTGTAGACTATGACAGCGCGCTCGGGACGGCAGCCCGATTTTCCTCCCGGCGAATAGGCGTCCTCATGCCGTGTCTTTTTAGCCGCGGTAAATTTATTCAGCAGCGAATCCATATTGCCGCTTGATACCAAAAAAGCCAGCCGAGGCCTGCCAAGGCGACGGAAATCCTCCTCGCCCCGCCAGTCCGGCTGCGCAATTATTCCAACCTTATATCCGTGTTTTTCCAAAAGCCGGCAGATAATAGCCGGACCAAAACTGGGATGGTCCACATAAGCATCACCCGATACAAAAATAAAATCGAGCCGGTCCCATCCGCGATTCTCCATATCCTGCCTTGTCATAGGCAAAAAAGGACTCATACAAAATTCCTCATTCTATGCACACTTTATGCGCGTTTTATTTGATTTCCTCCATCTTGTCCTTAGTGAAGCTGCGCTCCACAACCTCGCCCTCTTTTCCAAGCTTGCCGATGGATTTTCCGTTAAAAGTGACCTCTGCCGCTCCGGCATTTCCGAGTGTCACATTCACCTTGTCTTTTCCGCTCCAGTTGACCGTTTTATTCGGTTCAGCCGTTCCCTCAAAAAGAACCTGACCGTCTGCCTCGACCAACGTCCAGCAGCGGTTCGTAAATTTCACCGAAACCTGTACTGTTCCGTTCGTAGAAGGTACTGACATGCCCGGAGCTGCTACTCCGTTTGCCGCGGGCTGATTGGCATTTTTGCCGTTTGCCTGCTGTGCTCCTGTCTGCTGCTTATTTGTCTGAGCAGGTGCGGTCTGTGCGGTCTGCGCCGTCTGTGTTTTATTGGTTTCCTGCTTTGCCTTCTGGGTTACCGCCGGCTTCTGTGTCGGTTTGGCGTCAGGATCTTCACCGAAGAAATAATAAATACTTCCCACGAAAGCAACAATGATAATTCCTATGGTAATCAGTATATTTTGCGTGTGATGTGATTTCTCAACACGTTCCCTGAAATCAGAACCCGTATCAAACATGGAATGCGGCTGTTCATTTTTCTCCGGTGCAGCAGGAACCTCAGGCTCAAAGCCGTGAAGCTCTTCTCTGAACTCCTGCACAAGATTATCAGCATTCAGATTAAGAAATTCCGCGTAATTGCGGATAAAACCTTTTACATATACCTCGCTCGGAAGAGCTTCATAATTTCCCTTCTCAAGTGCATCTATATACGCAGAACGAATACTCGTCTCATTCTCAATATCTTTAATTGTGAGTCCTCGTTTTTCGCGTGCAGAACGCAGGGTACTTCCAACCATTTTTCGAGCGTCCTCCTATCTTGATTTCATGTATATTTATCGCTCAGCTCATAAAGAACAAATCATTATTCTCATTCGTAACAATACACATTTTTTATTATACATGATGAATCTTCCAAAGACAAACATTCCCATGTATTTTTCATATATTTTAACCTATTGATGCAAGACGAATTTCCCTGACTGATTTTTGAAGTATACTTAAAAAATCATGCAGCTCATCTTCCTTTGTATAACGCCCCAGAGTAACGCGTACCGCGCTCTTCGCCTCTGTGTCGGAAAGCCCCATGGCAGACAGCACATGGCTGGGCTCCACAGCGCCTGCGCTGCACGCGCTCCCGGCAGATACCGCATACCCTTCAATATCCAGACGTATCAAAAGAGAATCAGAAGACACACCGTCAAACCGCAGATTTATATTTCCGGGCAGGCGTCCCTCACCTGCCGCTCCGTTTAAGTGACAGTCCTCTATGGAGGAAACCGCAGCTGAGATAAATTCGTCACGAAGCTTGTTCAGTCGTTTCATCTCGCCTTCCATTTCTTCACGGGCCATAGAAGCAGCCGCGCCGAGTCCCACTATCCCGGGGACATTTTCCGTCCCCCCGCGAAGTCCTCGCTCCTGTCCGCCGCCATAAACAAGCGGAACAATCGGCGTACCTTTTCTTACATAGAGTGCTCCTGTTCCTTTAGGTCCGTACAGTTTGTGCCCTGAAAGTGACAATGCGTCTATTCCAAGCTCATTCACATTCAAAGGAATATGTCCTGCCGCCTGCACTGCATCCGTATGAAAAACAGCGCCGCGCTCATGAGCAATTTCCACCAGCTCCTTCAGCGGCTGTATCGTCCCGACCTCATTATTAGCCGCCATTATGCTGACAAGAACAGTATCATCGCGCAAAGCCTTTCTTAAATCCGAAGAACGCACCAGTCCTTTCCCATCCACAGGAAGAACAGTCACCTCAAACCCCTGCGTCCGCAGATATTCTGCTGTATTGAGCACCGCATGATGCTCCACGGCGCTCGTCACAATATGCCGTCCCTTTTCCGCATTTGCTGCGGAAAGCCCGCAAAGCGCCCAGTTATCACTCTCACTGCCGCCGCTGGTAAAAAATATTTCCTCAGGCGCAGCCCCAAGAAGAAGAGCCACCTCTTCCCGTGCCTTCAAAACTGCCTGCTTTGTCTCCCTGCCAAAGGAATACACACTCGAAGGATTTCCGAAGCCTTCCGTAAAGTAAGGCAGCATTGCCTGCACGACCCTCGGGTCCGTCGGTGTTGTTGCCGCATAATCCAAATAAACTGCCATTACAGAGCTCCCGTTGAACCCATACCGCCGCGGCGCTTTTCTCCGTGACCTGCCTCATCGCCGTCAACAGTCAGGTATGAATAGAATATTCCCTGGGCAACACGCATACCCTTTTCCACCAGTACAGGCTTATCTCCGTGATTATGAAACGCAAGCATAATATGGCCTTCGTTATCCTCGTTGTTATAGTAGTCGGCATCAATTATTCCCTGGCTATTGATGAATGACACGTTATTTCTGGCAGAAAAACCCGAACGAACATGAATACCAAGATATTCATTCTCCTGCATATACGCCTTGATCCCCGTTGGAACAATCGTTACCTCGTGCGGAGCAAGCACTCTTTCCTCTGCCGCTTCAATATCGTAACCCGCGCTTGCGGCAGTTTTTCGTGCCGGAAGGTGAATGCCCTTATCCGCAAAAGCACTCACTACTTCAAATCCTCTTTTACGCATATCTTTTCCTCCATACAAAAGGAGCTGCAACCGGAAAAACCGTGCAGCTCCCAAACATCTAAAATTACTTTTCCTTCGAAACTTCCTTCTTGGCGAAATCAAATCCGCTCTCAAGAGGTCTTGCCGGTGTGATTGTCGAAATCGCGTGTTTGTATACCAGCTGCTGTTTGCCCATCGACTCCAGAATCACGGTAAAATTGTCAAAACCGCGTACCGTTCCTTTAAGCTGAAAGCCGTTTACAAGATGAATACTTACTCCCACATCCTCTTTACGGACCTGATTCAGGAAACTGTCCTGAAGATTTAAAATCTTCGCTGCCATCTCAATCGCCCCTCATTAAAAATTCATAATTAGTTATATTCGCTTCTTCAAGAAAAAATCCTCTATTTCCGGATAAATTTCCTGCAAAAGTTCTTCCGTTGTCTTTCCGTCCGCGTCAAGCCAATGAATGTACGGCATTTTCCTGTACCATGTGAGCTGACGCTTCGCAAAATGCCTCGTAGCCTTTTTTATCTCATATACGGCCTCGTCAAGACTGCATTCGCCGGAAATATACGCGGCTGTTTCCTTGTATCCTATCCCTTTCATTGCCTGCGCGGTTCTTGGAATTCCCATATCGAGCAGATTCCTTACCTCATCAACAAGCCCCTGCTCCAGCATGATATCCACGCGTTTGTTTATTCTTTCATAGAGTACCGCGCGGTCCCATCGAAGCCCGATAACAAAGGCGTTATATCTGAGATGTCCCTCCTCACGCTTTTGGGATATCTTTTCCTTTCCAAGATGCCAGACCTCAAGCGCCCTCACAACACGTCTGAAATCGTTCACATGAAGGCGTGCCGCTGTATCGGCATCTACCTTTTCCAACATATCATGGACATATTCTCTGCCATGCTCCTCCGCCAGACGTTCAAGAGAGGCTCTGTATTCATCGTCCCCCGACGACGTATTGAAATCATATCCCTCCAAAAGAGCTTTTGCATAAAGCCCCGTCCCTCCGGCAAGAACCGGAATCATTCCGCGCCCATTAAGCTCAGAAATTTTTTCCGATGCCATCATCTGAAAATCAGTCACATTAAAATCCGCATCAGGAGGGAGAACATCTATAAGCCAATGCTTAACACCCTCACGTTCCTCAATAGCAGGCTTTGCGGAGCCTATATCAAAGCCCCTGTAAACGAGCATTGAATCTCCCGACAGGATTTCCGTACCGAGACGTTTTGCCAAAGCAACAGCGAACGCTGTCTTTCCCGAAGCAGTAGGGCCAAGAACGGCAATAAGATTCTCTGTTATTTTATCGTCATTCATTCAAGCTCAATTGACTGACCGGGTTCAACAATATGAACAGCCGAGCGTGTCGTCTCCTCTGTCATAAGCTTATACTGCTTCACGTCCTGCTCAATAACAGGCCAGGTATTGTAGTGGATAGGAATTACATGTCCTGCGTTAAGCCACTGTGCTGCTTTCGCAGAATCCTCCATACCCATTGTATAATTATCACCAATCGGAAGAAGCGCATAGTCAATAGAATCCTTACGTCCTATAAGCTTCATATCGCGGAACAGTGCAGTATCTCCTGCGAAGTAAACAGTCTGCCCGCCAATCTGGATTACAAAGCCGCACGCAATACCGCCTGCAACGCCGGAGCTGTGCTGTGCAAGAGTCATGCGAACACGTCCGAACGGAAGCTTCACAGAGCCGCCAAGGTTCATGCCGTGCCCCTTGATTTCTCCAACCTTCTCCTGGCACAAAGCAAGTACTTCAGGAATAGCGATAACCGTCGCGCCTGTGCGCTTTGCAATTTCCGGCGCATCACCGAGATGGTCTGCATGAGCATGAGAAACGAGGATATAATCGCACTCGACATCCTCTGCCTTTATTGATGCCTTCGGATTCCCTGTAAGGAACGGGTCTGTAAGAACTTTATATTTTCCGTCATCGAGCAAAACACAGGAATGGCCGTAATACGTGTACGTAAGCATAATAGTGCCTCCTTTAAAATATGAATCCAAAGACATAATTTACATTTATTATTATAACGCATTCGTTCCGGTTTTGCCAACGGCAAAACGCCCTCTGTCAGCGTTTCATCGCTTGCGATATAACGCCATCGTTCGAGTTTTGCCACAGGCAAAACATACAAATTAAGCGTTTCATCGCTTGCGATATAGCGCTTGCCATCAAATAATGAATGACATTACGGTACATTTATGTGTAAAATAAAGAAAACTGACATGAAGGAAGCATTCTGTATGAAAAATAAACCGACAGCATCTACGGTCACTCTGCCTCAGATACGTTTTACAGCAGATATCCATCACGATAAACAATATCTTCTTGCCATTGGAGGCCGTGCGCCCTCTTCCGAATGGCTCCGCGAAGCATCAGAGCAGCGCACACTGTGGGCTGTAGACCGTGGACTCGACAGTCTTCTTTCGGCAGGGCTCACCCCGGAGCTTCTGATAGGAGACGGTGACAGTGCGTCCCCGGAGGCATGGCAAAAGGCAGTTTCCGCACAGATTCCGACAGAACGCTTTCCTTCCGAAAAAGATTTCACTGATACTGACCTGGCTCTGAAAAAAATAAAAGCGGAGAATCCCTCCGCTTTTATCGTAATGACCGGCGGCTTCGGCGGTCGGTTCGACCATGCCTTCACCATCATTTATTCATTTGCCCTTTCAGGCATTGCCGGCTGCATTGCCGACGACAAAGAATGTCTTTTATTTGCCAATGGTCCGTCAGAGCTTGAAATAACGTGCCTCAGACGTCCTTCTGCCATTTCTCTGCTTCCCCTGTCGGGCGAAGCACACGGCGTATCTTTTTCAGGCGTACACTGGCCGTTGGAAAACGCTTCCCTATGCCAGTCGAAAACGCTTACTGTCAGCAACAGACTAACCGAAGATACCAACGTCTGCCGGCTCCGCCTTTCAAAAGGTCTGCTCGGTGTTTATTTCGTCTGGGACGAATCAGGATTATGAAATCTTTGTCGGTACGCCTCATACAACACAACAGCAGCGGCAGAAGCCACGTTAAGAGATTCTGCCGCTCCCCTCATGGGAATATATACATGCTCCGCCGCGTCAAGCAGCTCCTTTGAAGCTCCATTGCCTTCATTTCCGAAAACCACAGCGCACATACCTCTGTAGTCCGCATCAAAATGCGGCTGTGCCGTCCCGTCAAGCGCCGTAACCCTGCAGCTGATGTCATTTTCCTTCACAAACCGCAGAAAGTCCTCTCTGTCAATTCCATCAACCACAGGAACATGAAAATGCGAGCCCATTGCTGAACGCACAGTTTTGTCCGAAAACATATCCACTGTCCCGCGCAGCGCAATAAGCGCATCAGCGCCAACCGCATCCGCAGTGCGGAGAATCGTTCCTGCATTTCCCGGGTCCTGTACACCGTCAAGCACCACGAAAAAACCATTATTACTCTTGATACTGTTTAGCGTATTCTCTTTCCTGCGCATAACAAGCAAAAGTCCCTGCGGTTCCTCTGTAGCAGCAGCCTTGTGATACAGCGTATCCGAGACCTCATAAACAGGACAGCCCTTGCTTTCCAGCATCGAAACAATAGCCTTTGTGCGTTCTTTTTCCGCTGCTTCGGGAGTCACAAGAGCAAAAACCGATTCCCAGTCAGATGAAGCAGCCATCTCGGCAAGACGAACTCCCTCTGCAATAAATTCGCCTGTCTTTTCCCTGTTCTTTTTCAAATGAAGAGACGCCGCATGTTTTATTTTTGCATTTGACATGCTCTCTATCTTTTCCATCAGATTCCATCCTATCAGCTTTTATCACAGCATACCATTCAGAGCATCAATCATATCTGCAATGAACGTGTTTCGCTTTGCTTCATCAAGCTCCAATATCGACAAATACGGATTCAAATCCTCAAGCTCGACAAGCAGAAGCTCTCCTTCCTTTGTCCTGCAGGCATCAACTCTCTGGATACCGTTTTTGATATCGTTCCATTTTATAAATTTTTCAGCAAAAGCAACATCGTCTTTATCTGCCTCATATGCCTCAAGTCGCCATCTCTGCGACTTATCAGGCGCATACATGGCGTACTCCAATTTATCGTTAATGAAATAAAACGAAACCTCATACTCAAAATCAATCGCGGGCTGAATAAGGTATTCCCCATCAATTATATTCCTTGCCCTCAGCCCTTCACCTGATAAAAACTCAAGGCCGATTGAATCAGCGCCCCCCTTGGGCTTTATCACATATCGGGAAGTAACCGGCAGCCTGCCTATATTTGTAACAGAATCTACTGTTGGTATAACAGGATATCCTTCCAATGTAAGATCAACAAGATACTGCTTTCCACGCATATCAGCCTTACCCGTAAAATCATTAAATGTTTTAATTTTATTTTTTCCGACACGCTCCACGAATGAACTATACACATCCTTGAAGCCGCTCACTGCACCGGTATTTCTGAACACAACCAAATCCGCCGATGATTCAAATGCCTCGGAATTATTGGGATGACATATTGCGACATCAA
The DNA here is from genome assembly GCF_978017985.1 of Schwartzia sp. (in: firmicutes). Taxonomy (NCBI): domain Bacteria; kingdom Bacillati; phylum Bacillota; class Negativicutes; order Selenomonadales; family Selenomonadaceae; genus Schwartzia; species Schwartzia sp. (in: firmicutes). The sequence continues at coordinate 25,708 of NZ_CDXDFU010000035.1, forward strand.
AATATTCTTTAAGACGTCCGGTAATGTAGAGGTCCTCTTCGTAATATTTCCTGCCTTTTGCTTCATAATATAAATCTGTCAGATACAGTATCCTTTTTATTCCGCTCGTCCCCTCATCATTAAAAATATCTTTGACTTGAAAGATATTATAATGCCTTCAATCAAAGTTTGCCATAGGCAAACTTTCCTCTGCCGAATCAATGCTATAATATAAGTTATACAGAAAGTGAGGCGGTATCATGAAACAAGCTGCATACTTATCAAAAAACGAAAACGAACTAAATGATATTCTTGCATCAATAAAAACCTCTGATGAGTATTCGAGGGAATCAAGCGTTCTTCTGCATGTAAAAACAAATATGCTGACACGCAGCGAAGTCGAGGATATTTGACCATAAATGACTCACCGCTGCGTATCAGCATCGCTTTCTTTTCCGTGCTCGGCTCCTCCCCTCAGGGGCATTCCGTTCATTTCCAAAAGGAAACCTTCCCCCGGTTCATATAACTTATTAAATACAGGCAGAAAAGCCAACCTTCCCGATTCAGCAGTACCTTCATCAAGGAGCCGCATATACTTCCTTTGCCATATTGAAGGCAGCCCATGCTTTCGGCCATCCGGCATAAAAACCAAGCTGCGTTATTATCTCAGCCATCTCATCCTTCGTTACACCGTTTTTCTTTGCTGATTCAATATGATATTTGAGAGAACTGTCAATAACACCTGAAGCCACAAGAGCAGATACAGTCACAATGCTCCTGTCGTGCAGTGAAAGCACATCATTTTTTGACCATACCTCACCAAAAAGAATATCGTCGTTATACCTTGCAAAATCAGGTGCAAAATCTCCAAGCTTATCGCGGCCTGCCGTCTGCACTACCTTGACTGCTTCCTTTTTTTCCGTCATTTCCGCTGCCTCCGTAATCATCAAATTTGTTGTCAAAAGCATACCTGCTGCCAGTGCCCCGGCAATCCATTTTTTCGCGTTCATCTACCG
>NZ_CDXDFU010000036.1:0-12904 GCF_978017985.1 Schwartzia sp. (in: firmicutes)
GCCGCCCATGCCCGCGCCGAGAATGACGACCTTTGGTTTTGTATTATTCATTAAGGATATGCCTCCTGTCTTGAGTCATATAATATGGTTATATTATAACACATTCGTTCAGGGTTTGCCGTTGGCAAAACCTGAGTTAATGCGTTATAACTCGACATCTTATGTCTCGTTGAAACGCTGACAGAGGAAGTTTTGCCGTTGGCAAAACCTGAACGAATGCGTTATAATGAGGTTTGACGATTTTTGCACCGTTTTTAGCATTTCGGTGCAGTGTGGAGGGTTTATTTTATGGAGAAAAAGAGCTTTTATATAACGACGCCGATTTACTATCCGAGCGCAAAACTGCATATCGGACATGCATACTGCACGACGATTGCTGACTCAATCGCCCGCTTCAAGCGTTTTGCGGGATATGATGTATTTTTTCTGACGGGAAGCGACGAGCACGGTCAGAAAATCCAGCAGAAGGCGGAGGAGGAAGGCGTTACGCCTATCGCGTACGTTGATAACATTGTTGCGGGCTTTCAGAAGCTCTGGACACGTCTCAATATCTCCAATGATGATTTCATTCGCACGACTCAGGAACGCCATATAAAGGTTGTACAGGAAATTTTCCGCCGTATATACGCAAAGGGAGACATCTACAAGGGCGCGTACAAGGGGCTTTACTGCACCCCGTGCGAAAGCTACTGGACGGAGCATCAGCTTGATGAGAACGGCTGCTGCCCTGACTGCCACCGCCCGGTGCAGGAGGTCGAGGAGGAAGCGTACTTCTTCAAGATGTCAAACTACGCTGACCGCGTGCTCAAATATATTGAGGATAATCCGGAGTTTATTCAGCCTGTTTCGCGCCGAAACGAGATGATAAACTTCATCAAGCAGGGACTTGATGACCTTTGCATTTCCCGTACGTCCTTTGACTGGGGAATTCCTGTGCCTACAGATGATAAGCACGTTATCTATGTTTGGTTCGACGCTCTTACGAACTATATCACGCCGATCGGATTCCTGGACGATCCGGAAAAATTCGCGAAATTCTGGCCTGCAGACCTTCACCTGGTAGGAAAGGAAATCGTCCGTTTCCATTCCATCATCTGGCCGTGTATCCTTATGGCGCTTGATCTGCCGCTGCCCAAGAAGGTATACGGTCACGGCTGGCTTATCGTTGACGGCGATAAAATGTCCAAATCCAAGGGCAACGTGGTTGACCCGAACCTTTTGATTGATGAGTTCGGCCCGGATGCAATCAGATATTTCCTGCTCCGCGAAATCACTCTCGGACAGGACGGAAATTTCTCAAGAGATGCTCTTATTGAGCGTATCAATGCAGACCTTGCAAATGACCTTGGAAACCTCCTGCATCGTACATTGAACATGATTACGAAATTCCAGGACGGTATTATTGAACCGGCCACGACGGAAAGCGATATTGATAAATCCCTTATTGAGGACGCTCAGCGCACGGTCAAGAGCTTTGAGGAAGGCATGGAGGCTATGCAGCTCAGCCCGGTAATTAAGACGGTATGGGCATTTATCGGCCGTGCAAATAAATATATTGATGAAACTGCACCATGGGCTTTGGCTAAAGACCCGTCGAAGAAAGAAGAGCTTGCATCTGTCATGTACAATCTTGCTGAAAGTCTGCGCATCATAAGCGGACTCATTTCTCCGTTTATGCCTGCAACGGCGCCTAAGGTCTGGAAACAGCTTGGCTTTGCGGCAGATTTTTCCACTTTGACACTTGATGACATCAGAACGTGGGGCGGCACACCTGCAGGCCAGCACATCGGAGAGGCAGAGCAGCTTTTCCCGCGTATTGAAGTAGAAAAAGAAGAAAAGGCAGCACCTGCAAAGCAGGAAAAACAGAAGCCTGCAAAGAAGCAGAAGGAAGAAGCCGCAGACGGAGAAATCTCCATTGATGATTTCAAAAAGGTTGAGCTCCGCGTGGCAAAGGTCATATCCGCTGTGCCTGTTCCAAAGGCTGATAAGCTTCTGAAGCTCACAGTTGACCTGGGCACAGAGCAGCGCGAGGTTGTATCGGGAATAGCGAAGAACTACAAACCGGAGGAGCTGACAGGAAAAACTGTCATACTGGTGGCAAATCTCAAGGCGGCAAAAATCCGCGGGGTTGTATCCCACGGCATGATTCTCGCGGCTTCGGCCGGAGATGACCTCAAGCTTTTGACTGTAGATATGCCTGCAGGCACAGAGGTACACTGATGGAGCTTATTGATACCCACGCACATATAGACGGCGAAGCGTACGCAGAAGATCGTTCTGAGATGCTGGTACGCGCAAAACAGGCGGACGTAGTACAGATAATCAATTTCGGGGATTCCATGGAATCCTCGGCGCGTTCGGCGGCGCTGGCTGAATCGGAGCCTATGGTGTTTACCGGGGTGGGGGTACACCCCGAAGAGGTCTTCAAAATGACGGATGCTGATGATGAACAGCTCGCGGCGTGGACGAAATCGCCAAAGGTCATTGCCATCGGGGAGATAGGGCTTGATTATTACTGGGAAAAAGACCAGGAAAAGAGAGCTCTGCAGCGTGAAATGTTTATCCGTCAGCTTTCGCTTGCGCGAGAGCTTGACCTTCCTGTGTGCATCCACGACCGTGAAGCACATGGGGATATGATGTCTATCCTGAAAACTGAGGGACGTAAAAACAGAGGAGTAATTCACTGCTTTTCAGGAAGCTGGGAGATGGCGGCAGAGCTTTTGAAGCTGGGCTGGTATCTTGGAATCGACGGACCCATAACCTACAAAAACGCGGTAAAGGCACCGGAAATACTCCGAAAGCTTCCCCAGGAGCGTATTCTTGTTGAGACGGACAGCCCGTATCTTTCCCCACAGCCGTACAGGGGAAAGAGAAATGAACCTGCATACGTTCGGGCAACGGCAGAATTTGCTGCCTCGGTCAGAGGAGAAGCTTTTGAAGAGTTTGCTCTTCAGACCACAAAAAATGCAAGAGAGCTTTACGCGTTGCCCTCTAAGGTATAAGGGTTCCGGGCGCTTGTATGAGACTAGAATCACAGAAAAATGAAAAAGTGGTGAAAGCTGATTGATTTGTGGCTCTCACCACTTTTTTAATCCCATTTTTACCCTAAAAATAGGGCATAAGTGGGTGGCTGAGTCCTGCATAATTTGACAGTATCAAATCATCAATGGTATAATAAGCATGTCCGATGTCCCCGTCATGTGCAAAGATGCATGATGGGTTGTTTTTTGGAACATGGCTTTTTCCAGAGAGATCGAAGGAGGAATACTCCTCCCGGCTGCCATCTTCCGCTCGTGAGGAGGAATTGGATGAATGTATTACAAAAATGGTTTTCCTGTGGTCGGGATGCCCGCATACTTATATGCACCGGTGTTCTGATTGCGGCTGTTCTGACGGCCGGGTTTGCCAATGTCAAGCGCATCACCGTCGTTGTTGACGGCGAGGCTCGGCAGATGTCGACGACCGGTGCTCGTCCGGAGCGTGTGCTGCAGGAAGCAGGAATCCATCTGAACGACAAGGATGAGGTTACGATGTCAACGAAACGCGTTGAGAACGGAACTGAAATCCGCGTTCATCGTGCTGTACTTGTGACTATTGAGCAGGGCGACAGAGCCCGTATCGTGCGTACAGGCAAACAGACAGTCGGTGAAGTTCTTCACCAGTACGGATATGACCTTACAAAGTTCAGTCCGGTAGGCGGCGAGGAAACACCGATAACGAAGGATATGAATATTCGTCTTGTTACGCCGGAAGAAATCGAGGCACAGCGAAAAGCTGAGATGGCGCGTGCTGAAGAGCAGCGTCACCAGTATATTGATACATCCCGCGGACGTATGCGCTACACATCTATGAAGGTTATGGAAGCAAGCGCGTATCTTCCGACGGATGGAGGCGGAGCCGGAATTACGGCTACAGGCCTCCCGGCCGGCCACGGTGTGGCTGCGGTAGACCCGGATGTTATTCCGCTTGGAACGCGTCTTTATATCCCGGGCTATGGCGTTGCTATAGCTGCGGATACAGGCGGTATGATTGAAGGGGATATGATAGACCTCTGTATGGAGGATTACGGCTCGGCGATTGAATTCGGACGCCGGGATGTAAAAGTGTATGTGCTTGACTAAAGAAGAGGGGGCTCCTTTGGGAGTTCCCTCTTTTTGTATGTGAAAAAGGTTTTACTCTTTTTACCTCTTAAGCCTAATGAATTTCTGCTTGAATTATTATATAATATATACTGCATATAATTGAATTTATACGGCAGGACAGGACTTTAAAAAATGCCGGTAGAAGAAATTATTTGGAAGTCTTTTGAATGGGTTGGGTATTTTATGAGAGAACATAACACTGGTGGCACAGGAAGTGGGCTTGCATGTGCCAAAGAATTTGTGAGAAAGTTCTATGCTGAGGGCAATACTGCGGGTGCCCTGGAGCAGGCGGATGAAAATATCGTGGCATTCGGAACGCAGTCCATGCGTTATGCAGTTGGCAGGAAGGATGTACTGCAATGCCTGCAGGAAGAGCTTGCACTGATTTCTCCATGCAAACTGTTTCGCTCCAATTTGAGGGAGTATATACAGACTGATATGTGTGCTGTCGTGGGGCTGGTGGTGCTGAGAACGGCGGGCGAGCGTTCGACCATACTTCACCAGATTACTCTTATGTACCGGATGCAGCAGGGGAAATACATTCTGACAGGCATTCACCTCGTGAGAAATCTTCACCATGAGGCGACGTACCGCATGATTTGTTCACGTATGCTTTCCGGAGTGATGGAGAAGCAGCGTTCGAACCGTGATGTGCCGGACCGTGATATTATTTCGGCTTACGTTCATTCAGCGTTTGTTACATTCCGTATGACGGAAGACAGAAGAATGACCTTCTACAGCGAAGAGCTGTGGAAAATGCTGGGATATATTTCGGAAAAAGCTTTTGTACGTGAAACCGATGAGAGCCTGACGAAGCTCATCAACCCGGAAGAACGTGATGGCGTTACACAGTCAATAGTACGTCAGCTTGCCTATAAAAATGTATACCAGGTTGAGTACCAGATGCGCGGCGCAGACGGACGTGCTCTCTGGGTGGTGGAGTGCGGGCGCAGGCTGGAAAGCTCAAACGACAGACCGACCTACAACTGCATACTGCTTGATATCAGCCCTCTTAAGCAGGCAAGCGAGACTCTTGCATATCAGGTTTCCTATGATGAGCTTACGGGGCTTTACAACAAGACCGCCTTTTGTCAGAAGGCGCAGGAGCTTCTGGAGGAATTTCCGGACAGAAAATTTGAGATAATGTGCTTCGATATAGAACGCTTTAAGGTTATCAATGACCTGTTCGGAGAAGAAATGGGCGACAGGATACTGCGCTATTTCGCCAATTTCTTCAAGGAAATGAAGCTGGATGCCGGAATTTATGCGCGTATTCATTCGGATAAATTCATCATGCTTTATCCTTCGGAAGGCAAAAACCGCCAGCGTTTCATTAAATCGCTCAAGCTCCTGGCTTCAAGCTTTACGCTGGGATACCGTGTCATGCTGTCCTTTGGTGTTTATATCATAGACGACAGGTCTATTCCTGTCAGCATGATGTGCGACAGGGCAACCCTTGCGCTTATTAAATCCAAGCGCAGCGGCATTATGGAGTGCACGGAATATGATGAAACAATGCGCCATCATATTATGACGGAGCAGACAATCGTAAACGACATGACGGATGCTTTGCAGCGAGGAGAATTCGTGCTCTACATGCAGCCTAAATATGATGCCGCAACGGAGCGTGTCGTAGGAGCAGAAGCGCTTGTACGCTGGATGCACCCCACGAGGGGAGAAATATCTCCGAGCGAGTTCATACCGGTATTTGAGCATAACGGATTTATATTCCAGCTTGACCAGTTTGTGTGGGAGGAAAGCTGCAGACTTCTTCGCAGGTGGCTGGATGAAGACCGCAATCCGCCTCCTGTTTCCGTAAATGTGTCAAGGGTGGATTTTTACAGTACGCAGCTTGTAAATATAATTGAAAAGCTTGTCAATAAATACAGACTGCCGCGTGAACTGCTGGAGCTTGAAATCACAGAGAGCGCGTATACGGACAATCCGCAGCAGATAGTACGTGTTGTTAAGGAGCTGCAGTCCAAGGGCTACAAAATACTCATGGATGATTTCGGAAGCGGGTATTCATCGCTGAACATGCTCAAGGAGCTTCCTGTCGATGTGTTGAAAATTGACTTGAAATTCCTTGACGATACGAATGAAAACGGCCGCGGAGGCAATATATTGAACTCTGTCGTGCGTATGGCAAAATGGATGCAGCTTCCTGTTGTTGTTGAGGGTGTTGAAACCCGGCAGCAGGTTGATTTCCTGCGTACAATAGGCTGTGACTATGTTCAGGGATACTATTTTTCCAGGCCGATTCCTGTAGCCGAATATGCGCATCTGCTTGCTCAGCGTACATTCGTGCCTGTTCTCGGACGGGAAGAGGAATGGCTGAATGCTCAGGACATAAAAGAACTGATGAACCCCAGCCGCTCCTTTAATCTTTTGTTCAACAGCATGATTGGCGGAGTAGGGCTTTATGAGATGTCGGGAGACGATATAGAGCTGCTCAGGGCAAATGACGGACTCTTTCAACTTATGCAGTCCTCCAAGGAGACTTTGCGCAAAACTCCGGTTCTTTCATATATAATGGAAGAAGACAGGAAAAAACTCCTCAGGGCTATCCGCGATGCTGGCGAGCACAAAAAATTGGCGGAATGTATAGTGAGAAAACGTCTGCCGGATGGGACGTTTTTGTGGCTTCGTGCCCGCGTAAGTTCGCTGGTGCATGAGGAGGACAGACAGCTTTTCTTTATCGGCTGGGATGACATTTCGTCGCAGTACAATCTTCCCTTGCAGCTGCAGGCGATAACCGATCAGTTCAATAATGGCATTGTAATGGCGCAGATGATAAACGGAGAGCTTTATTTGAACTACGCAAACCGCTGGATGCTTGAGCTCGACGGACTTGACCCGGACGCGCGCAGAGGGCAGGGAATCGTTCCTATGGCGAATCTGTTGGATAAAGAGCTGGTGGAAAAGTTCAAGGCAGCCGTTATTGAGTGTGCCGACAGTACCGCCAATATTCCGATTCCAATCGAGTATTCCTTTACGTCACCTGACGGGAAAACACGGAAACTCCGCGCTTATCTTAATGCAACCAAAACCTCTGAACGCCACTACAGCATTTTGGCCAGCGTGCACGACATAACAAATGAAAATATTTAACAATGTAAAACGCGGCTCACATCACATATGATGCGGGCCGCGTCATTTTTATTTCTTTTCAAATGTCATGGACGTGTTGTCGATCTCAGCCTGATGAATGAGCAGCTTCAGCCGTTCAATGTTTTTCTCGTGAAGCTTGACTGCGTATTCGATGCGCTTTTTTTCTTCGGAGGTAAATTCACCGGTATCGTAGGAGTGACGGATACGTTCAAGACGCTGTTCTACGTCATGGAGCTCGTCTGTCAGTAGCTTGGTTTCTCCCATTGCGAGTCCGTAAACAGAGCGTATATTGTCACGGATCTGATCGGCGTATCCGTTTTCCCGCGTTTTTTTCTCAAGGTAACGGGCAATGTGATAGATGATATCGAAAGGATTTTCCGCACTATGTATCATGCCGAGAATATCCATCTTTATTATCTGGTCCTCGCCGTGCGGTTCTGTGAAATCCTGTTCTTTTTCTGACATAAAATAAATTCATCTCTTTCTTTTTCATTTGTTTACTTTACAGTATAGCAGTTCATCTTTAAATATGCTATAATGTACCACATGATTTGAAAACTGTACCCGTTTCTGTTCTCAGGACGCCGGAGAACAGAAGAAGAGGGACAGAGTATGAAATGTGCGGAACACCCGTCGCATAAGCGACAGGGTGCTGTTGTGCGCACGCGGAATGGAGTTTTTTTATGAACCAAATGTCAAAAACCGAGATTGTGTCCATCGGACTCATGATGTTCTCAATCTTCTTCGGAGCAGGAAATCTGATTTTCCCTCCGGCCCTCGGCCAGTCCGCGGGAAGTAACCTTTTGCCCGCTATGAGTGGATTTCTTCTGACCGGAATAGGACTCCCTCTTTTGGGTATCGTGGCAATAGCACTTGCCGGAGGAGATTACGTCTCATTTATGGGCAAGCGCGTTTCCAAACGCTTTGCATCCGTTATTCTCGGGCTTCTGTATCTGACAATCGGACCTCTTTTTGCGGTTCCGCGTACGGGTGCGGTATCCTTTGAAATCGGAATCAGACCTTTCCTCGCGTGGGAGCAGGTTGCTGTTGGTCAGGGTATTTATACGGCAGTATTCTTTGTGCTGACCTGCTGGCTCGCTCTTAACCCAAGCAAGATGATTGACCGTGTCGGAAAAACGCTTACACCGGCACTGCTGGTTTTCCTGTTCGTGCTTTTCGTAAAGACCTTTGCTTCACCAATGGGACCGATTATGGAGCCCCAGGGCATCTATCAGACGGTTCCCTTTTCGCAGGGCTTCCAGAACGGCTATCTCACAATGGACCTCCTGGCATCTCTGGCTGTAGGTGCAATCGTCGTTCAGGCGATTAAGGCGAGGGGTATTGTTGAGGCACGCTCTGTCGGAAGTATCTGCTTCGTGAGCGGACTCATAGCAGTATTTCTCATGAGCCTTGTATATCTTTCCCTCAGCTATCTCGGAGCGACGAGCGCCGCACGCCTTGGCGTTGCGGAGAACGGTGCCGTCATACTGGCAAGCGCGGCTCAGATTCTTTTCGGTACCGTCGGGCAGAGCATTTTGGCGGCAATAATTGCGCTTGCCTGCCTTACTACGAGCTGTGGAATGGTTTCCGCGTTCGCTTCACACTTTTATGAAGCTCTTGGTCATCGTATTTCCTATGCCCGTCTTGTACTTTTTGCATCAATTTTCGGATTTGCGGCTTCCAATATCGGTCTTACAGGACTGATTCGTGTATCTGTTCCGTTCCTTGTGGCGCTTTATCCGATTATTATTGTACTCGTTCTTTTGACAATGGTCGACCGTTTCTTTGGCGGCTCACCTATGATTTATCGCGGAAGCCTTCTGCTGACCACGCTTTTCGGTATCGTCAGCGGTCTTAAGGCTGCAGGAATTGATACTTCCGCACTTGATGATATATTCTCGCATTATCTGCCGCTTTACGATGAGAACCTCGGCTGGATTCTTCCGGCGCTTCTCGGAGCGGCTGCAGGCGGAGTGCTTTCTGTAGTCCATAATCACGGTGTTTCCGTAGAGGCGGATGCCGCTCAGAAGCAGTAATCAATAATGTTTTGACAGAATGCCGTACGTAAACAGACGTGCGGCATTTTTCTGTATTTAATCCGCGGGAGAAGTTCCATGGCAACGTGCTTTCGTTGATGAAGAAAAGGTTTTTTGATATACTGTTAAAGGTTTTCTTATTAAATAGGAATGGAGAATGAAGTATGAGAAAACGGCGCGGGGGGAAACGTCGGATTTATACACGGGCAATATATTTTTTGGCTGTCATTGTTATAGCATTTCTTGCGGGATTTGGCGGCTGGAGGCTTTTAGGTACGCCTAAGACTGTAAAAGAGATGCCGGGAAGCATCAAATCCGAAATGACAAAGGAAATCATGATTATGGGTATAGACCCGCGCAAGGACGATGCAGGACGCAGCGATACGCTTATGCTCGTGACTCTGAATGAGCAGAAAAAATCTGCATCGGTGCTTTCTATACCCCGTGATACACGCACGGTTATTGATGATAACGGCTACGACAAAATCAATCATGCCTATGCCTACGGCGGACATGACTGCACACAAAAGGCAGTGGAGCACCTTTTGAATGTTCCGGTGGACTATTACGTTATGATTGATTTGCACGCATTCGAGCGCATAATCGATGCTATTGACGGAATTGACCTTGAAGTTGAAAAGCGCATGTATTATGAGGACCCTTGGGACGATAACGGAGGTCTTGTCATTGACCTTTATCCCGGAATGCAGCATCTTGACGGAGAACGTGCTATGGAATACGTCCGGTTCCGGGACGAAGAGGGAGATATAGGCCGTATACGCCGTCAGCAGAAATTTTTAAATGCCCTTTTGACAAAGGCGGTTTCTCCGGAAACACTGTCCCGTATACCCAAAATACTGGACGAGCTGAAATCTGTAATTCATACGAATATGCCGCTTTCCGAGATGGTAGCTCTGTCAAAGCATCTGCCGCAGATACGCTCCAACGGTGTTGAAACGATTATGCTTCCGGGGCAGCCCGCATGGTGGAACGGAACAAGCTACTGGCTGCCGGATATTCAGGGGTCCCGCGAGCTTGTTGCATCACAGATGGGATTGGATATGACCTCGGAAATGAAGGAAACAGCGGAGATGGATACAGAAGAGTATAACCGCAATCTTCCTGACGGACTTGTCGAGGTAAACGGCACTCTCATGATTAACGGTGACAGCACCGCGGTTGCTGAGGAAGCCGACAGAGGTAAAAAGGAAAAGCGGAAAGAAAAGAAGGCCGAAGATAAAAAGAGCCGGGAGACAAAGCGCCGAGAGCTGAAGCCGGAGGATATCACAATCCGCGTACTTAACGAGAGCGGAATAAACGGAGCCGGCGCGGAAACTGCTGAAATACTTAAAAGCAAAGGCTTTAAGATTTCGGATGTAGGAAACGGAGAAACCACATCCCGTGAAAAAACGGCATTTTCTGTGCCTGAACAGGCGGTAGACCTTTTCTACAACATGCCTTTTGACTGCATTATCATGGCAAATGACGAGAGCACACAGGCCGTTCTTAGGATCGGAAAGGATTATAGATGAGTTTACTTGAGGTACAAGGCCTTAAAAAGGCTTTTGGTATTAACGAACTTTTTCACGATGTAAATTTTCGTGTAGATAAAGGAGAGCGTGTGGGGTTTGTCGGCGCAAACGGCGCAGGAAAGACAACCCTCATGCGCAGCCTGCTCGGACAGATTGAATACGACGGGGGGAGCGTCCACACGGATACTGCTGCCGCGGTTGGATATGTTGAACAGCAGGCATCACTCGGAACAGGAACGCTGTACGAAGAATTTCGTACGGCGTTCAGTGATATTGAGGCATTGGCGGAAAAGAAGCGCCGTCTTGAGGAAACAATCGCTCACGGCGCCGATGAAGAAACCATGGCTGAATACAGCAGGGTTGTTGAACGCTTCGAGCATATGGAGGGCTATGACTACGAAAGCCGTATACGACGCATTGCTTTCGGGCTTGGATTTACCGATGAGGATTTCAAAAGGAATATAGAGCATCTTTCGGGCGGTCAGAAAACCCGTGTCTGCCTTGCTAAGGCACTTTTGAGGGAGCCGGAGCTTCTTTTCCTTGACGAGCCTACAAACCATCTTGATATCGGCATGATAGAGTGGCTTGAGGGATTTCTTTCGTCATATCCCGGCGGAGTGCTGATGATTTCACATGACCGCTTTTTTCTCGATAAGGTTGCCACAAAAATTATTGAGCTTGAAAATCAGACGGTCACGACCTATGACGGAAATTACAGCTACTATATAAAAGTAAAGGAAGCACGCAGAGCAGCCCTTGAAAGCGCTTACGAAAAGCAGCAGGAACATATCCGTGAGACGGAGGAGTATATCCGCCGTTATAAAGCCGGTATAAAATCCAAACAGGCAAGAGGACGCCAGAGTCAGCTGAATCGTTTGGAAAGAATTGTTCTTCCTGCGGAAAAGGCACGGTTTAATTATTTCGCTTTTCACCCGCCCGCAGAATGCGCGGAGCGCGTTGCGGAGCTTGATGAAATTTCAGCGGTATTCGGCGACAATACAGTTTTTTCGAAGCTCTCCATGCTTGTACGGAGGGGAGACGGCGTGGCTGTTGTGGGGCCAAACGGCGCGGGCAAGACCACTCTTCTGCGTATACTCATGGGAGAACTCGAGTCTCCCACGGGAAGCGTAAAAATAGGAAGCCGTGTAAAAATCGGATATTTCTCCCAGCAGCATGAGGGCCTTAACATGGACCGCACGGTGCTGGAGGAAATTGAATATGAATACGATCTTGACGAGGAGCAGGCGCGCAAATATCTGGGGGCTTTTTTGTTCCGCGGGGATGAAGTACTGCGCATAATAGGAGACCTTTCAGGCGGTGAGCAGGCGCGGTTGGCTTTTTTGAAGCTCATGATGACGGGTGCCAATTTCCTCGTTCTTGACGAACCTACGAACCACTTGGATATTCCTGCGAAGGAAGCGGTTGAGGAAGCCCTTATGGCATTTCCGGGGACATTTCTTGTTGTTTCCCATGACCGTTATTTCCTTGATAAAGTAACAAATTCCACCATGGAGCTGGAAAACGGACAGCTTACGGAATATAACGGCAACTACAGCTATTATCGAGAGAAAAAAGCGCAGCTTGAGGCAGATGAGGCTGAGCGTATTGCAGAGGAAGCTGCAAGGCACCAGCAGAAGATGCCTGAAGTGAAAAAAGAAGAAAAGACTGTACCTGCAAAAGAAACGCAGAAAACAGCGGCAAAGTCCAAATATGCGGGACTCAGCGATGAAAAGCGCGCAGATATGCTGCTTCGTGCCGAGGCCGAGATTGCCATGGCAGAAGCAGAACTCAAAATGCTTGAGCATGAGATGAATGATCCGGAGGTCCAGAGCGACCCGGAAAAATCGGCAAAAATTGCTGAAGCATACGCGGCTAAGGAAAAAGAAATAGAAAAAAGGTATGAGGCCTGGGGCGAGCTTTCGGGCGATGCCTGATATCCTGACAGAAAGGAGGCGGAACATGGAAAAACTTACCGGAACCGTATAAACAATTGTTTTTGCGAGCGATGACGGACGTTTTTCGGTTTTCCGCCTTCGCATTGACGGGCAGAGGGGGCTTGCTGCTGCTACGGTAAACGCAGAAC
>NZ_CDXDFU010000037.1:0-18570 GCF_978017985.1 Schwartzia sp. (in: firmicutes)
CACCCAGCGACATTACCGCTGCGGTGTTGTTCATAATCGTCATAGTCATGGGCGTATCCATCCTTTGAAATAACCATCCTAAAAATCTCGTCAATTATATATCGTAATTTTCATAAAAGGTATTAAGGACCAAAAAAATTTTTTACACACAAAAAGCTGCCGCAGATTTTCCTGCGGCAGCTTTTGACTTCATTTGCGTATCCTTTATTAACAGCTCATTTTTATTCAGCGCAGTTTCTCTTACGACTGAACCCAGAGCCTCTGGAAGGTTTCCAGCTGTTTTGTTATATAGGCGATGATATTTTTATAGAGGTTCGGCTGCTGCAAGAGCAGTTTTTGCATTGCAGCTTTAGGCACGGCAAAAATCGTAGCACGCTCGGACAGGACTTCCACTGAAAGTGTCGCCTTGCGTTCCTCAAGCATGACCGTCTCATTAAGCCAGGAACCTTCCTTGGCGATGCCAAGCGTACAGTACCAGCCTTCGGTGTCCTCGATACTGCGGACCAGCTTTCCTTCCACGACGAAAAGGAAATCGTCTCCCAGTCCATCGATGCGGTCGCCCTCGAAGTAGGTGCAAAGCGTTCCTGCCTGCGTAAAGAGCTGCGTTGTTCCCGCACTCGCCCCCTGCAGAATCTGAATAGTGGAGACGGCGTTTTGCAGACGTGCCTGCTCTTCCTCTTTGTAAACAGCCTGCATCGACTTTTCGGAACGAAGACGGGCAAAAAGATTATCCTGAAAAACATCGAATCCCTTATAATAATCCGCCAGCACCTGCTGAAGCGTCATAATATACGTTTTCGCAATACGCTCACCCGTTCCCGGTGCAAAGGAATCCTCATCATAGATCATAATGATTGAAGCCTTTGTTTCTGTATATTGAAAATAAAGGCTCAGCTTTGTGCTCTGCGCATCCCATGAACGTCTCGAAACAATACTGCCCTCCGGCTCAGCCGGTTGTAAAGAGTACGGATTTTCCTCAGATAGAAAATCGTAAAAATCCAAAAAATGGTCAAAGGGCTTTTCGCCTCTTTCCATGAAACTGCCAAAACCTTCCCAGTCAAGGCAGGCATAAGGCTTTGACACCAGCAGCTGCTGGAACTGCCGCTTTATGAGACCTTCTACGGTCTCATCCTTTTCCAAAGTCTGCCGTACAGGCACCATATTGAAAGGCCGCCATGCTTCGCCCTTTTGCGTGTTCTGATTCGGTACAAGCAGACAGAAGCAAAGATCCCTGCTGCGTCCTTCTGTCTGAAGAAGCAGTCCCCAGGCGGTGGCAAGCACAGCCATCATCATCATGCGGTTGTCCTTCGTCTCACTGATTAAATCATTAAACAGCTCATTCGGCAGAACAACATTACGCGCCTTCTGCTTATAGGGATGAGGCTGTATATTTGCCAGCTCCCACGGAAGGGAATTGGAACGTGGCGGAGCAGCCAGAAGCTCCTTCCAATATTCATGCATCTTCGCTTCCATGTGACCGCTGCGCATCAGCGGCTGCACTACGGGCTGCTCTTTCTCCTTCAGACCAAGCACAGTCCGGAATATCTTACGGATATCAAAGCGGTCCAGAATAATTTGCGCGGCTGTCAGCAGCACCGCATATTCATCTTTTCCTGTGTGAAACACAAAAATGCGCTGCAGGCCGCCCTTTTCAACATCAAAGGGATAGCGGATGGCCGCGGCTGAAAACTTGAACAGCATAGCGTCGATTTCTTCCGGATCCCGTCCCTGCAGATTATTGTAGATGACAGGCTCTGTGTTTTTTCTCTCACGTGTAACTACCGCAAGAACACGGTCTCCCACATCGCAGTAATTTGTGCGAAGCACGTCCTCCTGCACATTCAGTTCCCTGAGCGTGCGGTTAAACAAAATCGGTGAAAGAGTCCCCTTCAACTTATACAGTGTCTGTGTCAAAAAGCTCGGAGACAGGAAATTCCCGTGTCCGAAAAACCATGCTTCGTATGCGGTCAGCTCACGGACATACTCTATTCTGTGCGCCGCGTATCCATTTTGCGGCTGAGGACCGTAAACCTCAGTAAGCCGCTTCTGTTCATTGCCCGGAAGATTGTAAAAGCTAATCCTGTTTTCCTGCATAGCTATTCTCCTCTACGCATCCATCAGCCAGTTAAACTTCTTTTTTAGAGCTTCATTTTTCTATCTGAAGCAGTTCATCAAAGCCCGTCATGGAGAAAATCTCCATAACACTGTCCTGCACATGGCGTACTACCAGTTTCCCCTGTGCCTTCATGCGCTTCTGCGCACGCAGAAAAATCCGAAGCCCTGAGGAGGCAACATAAGACAGCTCTGTGCAGTCGAGGATAAGCAGTGTAACATTATCCAGTGATGCTTCAAGTTCCTTTTCAAAGTCAACCGCAGCGATTGTATCTAAACGTCCAGAAAGAGTCATAGTAAGCTCTGTTCCGTTTTTCTCTTTCGTTATTTCCATCTTCGATGCCCCCCGCATAATATTTCGATTTATAATATTATAGCACAAAAAGCTGCCGCAGATTTTCATGCGGCAGCTTCGTTTTGAAAATATATTCAGTTTTTGTTCAATGCAGTTACTGCATCAGCCAGAGCGGCGAATTCAGCAAGTGTCAGTGTCTCACCCCTGCGCGTTCCTTCAACGCCCGCAGTGCTCAGTACTGTCTTTACGTCGTCCTTTGAAATCCCCACACCTGTCAGCGCATTGGTGAGTGTCTTGCGGCGCTGTCCAAAGGAAGCTTTTACAACACGGAAAAACATTTTCTCGTCCTTCACGTCAACAGGCGGTTCCGTCCGCACCACGCAGTCCATTACCGCAGAATCGACGGCAGGAGCAGGCATAAAGCACTTAGGCGGAACATTAAGGGCAAACTCCGGCTCGGTATAATACTGCACCGCAACGGAAAGCGCACCGTAATCCTTGCCTCCCGGCTCGGCAGTCATGCGCTCGGCAACCTCCTTCTGAACCATGGTGACAATACGTGTAATAGGCAGCTTCTGTTCAAGCAGCGCCATTATGATAGGCGTCGTGATGTAATACGGCAGATTAGCAACCACCTTAAATGGCTCATCTCCCATAAGGGCGCGGATATCCGTTTTAAGAATGTCTCCCGGCACTATACGCACATTATCATACGCCTTGAGAGTTTCCGCCAGTACCGCAGGCAGCTTTTTATCCAGCTCAACCGCCGTCACGTCAGCCCCGGCCTCTGCCAGTGCCTGGGTGAGTGTACCTATTCCCGGCCCGATTTCAAGCACACGGTCTCCCGGCTCAATCTCCGCCGTCGCCACGATACCATTCACCACGCCTGCGTCGATGAGAAAGTTCTGCCCAAGACGTTTGCTTGCATGCAGATTGAAAGCTTTTAATATATGGCTTGTTACCCCACGGTCTGCAATCTTAGGCATTTTCACTTTCCATCGCCTCCTTTATCCAGTGCGGCAACAGCCGCTTCAAACTCCTCACGGGTAACCCCATAGTGATTAAGACGCTTCAAAAAAGTTTTTGCGTTCGCCCAGCCCACTCCGAGAGCCGCTCCAAGCTTTGCCCTGCGTTCAGATGCCTCGGCTCCGCCGCTGAGACGGTTTTCGATAAGCTCTGACATGGTAAAAATCTCAGCAGGATTCCACTGAAGAGTGTGCACCTTTTCAAGTGCCTTTCTGATAGCCTCCGGCGAAGCCTGCTCCACTCCTACATCATTATTGGCTGTAGCTTCCTCACGGGGAATAAACGCGTGCTTCGCATCGGGAAATCTCTTTGCCAGAAAGCGGCGAATTCTTTCCCCCGCTCCGTCCGGGTCCGTCAAAATGATGATTCCGCGTTTTTTATACGCCTCGGCAATATCATTAAGCGAGCGTTTATTGAGAGAAAATCCTCCTGTTGTTATACAATCCGCTTCAACAGCTTTATCTATGGCAACAATATCCATCTTGCCTTCTACTACAAGTACTTCCTTTATCATACAAACTCCTTACACATAATCCCTGACCGCGCTCCAAACGTCTTCAGCAATATCCTTCGGTGGGCGCGGGTTTTCTCCGTCGCTGCAGATAACATGCTTCCAGCCGAATTTCTCTGCTGTCTCGCAGTACGCGCTGTAGCAGCGGTGAAGATATGCTTTGTCCTTTTCGTGAATATCCTCCGCCGTTCCCTTTTCCTTGGCTCGGGCAGCCAGCAGCTTGTCACTGACGGCAGGGGCCATATCAAGAAAAACAACACAGTCAGGGCGCGGCAGCCCAAGCTTTTCATATTCCAGATCCTGCAGCCACGCTATATATTTTTCGCGTTCCGCCCCGTCTGTCAGCTTTATAGCCTGATGAACCATATTAGACGTGGTATAGCGGTCAGAAAGAATTATCGTTCCTTCCTCATAATCCTTCTGCCACTTCGTCCGGTACGATGCGTATCGGTCAACTGCAAAAAAAGTCGATGCAGCGTATGCGTCAACATCATCAGCCTGCTTTCCGAATTTCCCTGAAAGATACATGCGCACAAGTACAGAGGATTCCGCCCCGTAATCAGGAAACTCCACACGCTTTACTTTCTTGTTTTCGTCGCACAGCTTTTCGTACAAAAGTCTTGTCTGGGTTTCCTTTCCCGATGCGTCTCCGGCTTCTATTATGATGAGCTTCCCTTTTTTCTCCATGCTTACGCCTCCGTCAGCACAGCACCCGCAAGGTGCCCAGCGTCGTATCCTGCGGCCCGGTAACACGAATTCCGAGCTCCGCGGTTTTTCGTATATAATCAAGTATTCCCCCTGTAATACGCTCTCCGGGGACTATTACAGGTATCCCGGGCGGATAGAAGTTTATTTCCTCCGCCGCAATTTTTCCCTTCGCGTCTTCAAAAGAAACTGCCTCTGAGGGGCGAAACATTGCTTCCCTCGGGGTACATTCCATGGGCGGAATTTCCGAAAGCTGCAGCGGTACGTCAGGCGCAGCCTCACCCCTGCGCTCAGTACAGGAAAAATCCCTGAGAGCACGGATAAGCAGGTCTGCCGTTTCCTCCGTGTCTGCCATTGAGATAATAAACAGCACATTTTTCGTATCCGCCAGTTCGCACTGCAGTTTATATTTCCATCTGAGTATCTGCTCAGCTTCTGCCCCGGTCAGACCCATCCCCGAAACCTGCACGGTGAGCTTTGAGGTATCCAGTGTCTTTGCCCCCGGTCCACCCATGTATTCCTGCCCGAAGCACCACAGTCCGTCCATGCCATTGACCTCAGAGCGTACAAGCGACGAAAGCCATAAAGCGCGTCCCACGCGGAGTTTTCCCTCCTTAGCCATCTGATAACGCGCGATGTCCAAGGACGCCATCAAAAGATAGTTTGGGCTCGTAGATGTCAGAAGCGACATTGTGCGACGCACACGTTCCGCCTCAACACGGTTTCCCTGCAGAAATAGCATTGAGGTCTGTGTCATGGAACCTAAAGTCTTGTGTGTGCTCTGTGCCACAAGGTCTGCTCCGCACGCAATAGCATCAGGAGGCAGCTTATCCGAAAATTTCAAATGTGCTCCGTGCGCTTCGTCAACCAGTACAGTCATTCCGTGCTCATGCGCAAGACTGACTATTGCTTCAAGATCATTAGCCACACCGTAATATGTGGGATATACAACGACAACAGCCTTTGCAGAAGGATACATGCTGATGGTTTCCCTCACGCACTCTGTCGTGACCCCCATCGGGATTCCCAGTTTTTCGTCCACTGCAGGCTGCATATAAATAGGACGCGCCCCTGCAAGGGCGATACCTCCCATAATTGAGCGGTGGGCATTCCTGGGAACAAGCACCTCATCTCCCGGCGACAGTGCCGCCATGAGCATAGTATGAATTGCTCCCGTAGTACCGTTAACCATAAAAAAGGCGTGCTCCGCGCCCCAAAGCTCAGCAGCAAGCTGCTCGGCTTCCTTAATGCACCCATCAGGGTGATTAAGGTCGTCAAGCTCCGCCATCAGCGAAACCTCCTGCTTCAGACCTTCCTCGGTAATCAGCTTTCTCAAAAGCGGGTCTGCTCCAAGTCCCTGTTTATGTCCCGGTGTATGAAAAGCGAGAGCGCCGCCGGCGGCATACGCTTGCATAGCGTCCGCCAGCGGCGCCTGCCGCTGCTGTTCACTCATGCCTGAGTCTCCTTTTCCTCCTCCGCGCCAATCGGGTGCTCCGCCTTGAGCGGATATCGGATATGGACACGCGTTCCCTCTCCGATTCTGGAGGTAACGGAAAGCTCCGCGCCTATGATGGTAGCGCGTTCCCTCATACCAAGAATACCGAAATGCTTATCTTCTGTCGCATTCTGGTTCTCCATCTCAAACTCGTCTACATCAAAGCCCTGGCCTTTATCCTCAACGAGGATAGATACCGCAGCATCCGTATATAACATGCGGAGATTTGCCTCTTTCACTCCCGAATGATGCAGGACATTATTAAGAGACTCCTGCACAATACGGAAAAGACCTGTCTTTACGTGGTCCGGAAGCTGTACCTCTTCTCCGTCCACAGAAAACCGCACGTTGAGCATATCTCTGTCGCGGAATTTACGGGCAACGGCGCCTATGGCGGCCACAAGCCCCAAATCATCAAGGGACATGGGACGCATATCAAAGATAATCTGGCGGATATCCGTGAGGCAGCCCTTAAGATGCTTTCTGAGCTCCTTAATACTCATTTTTGCCTCGTCCGGGTCAACATCAATAAGGCGCTCTATAATCGACGACTCAAGCAGAAGATTTGCCACATCCTGAGCAGGGCCGTCATGAATCTCACGGGACACGCGCAGGCGTTCATCCTCCTGCGCGCGTATAATAGCCGCGCTCAGATATTTATTTTTTGATGCCGCTTCGAGCTGAATCACCACATCGCTTATCTGTGTTCCGAGATAGCTGAGCATGGAGCTTATACGCATAGCCAGCTTCTGTGCCGACTCAACGGTTTTCTGCAGATGATACAGGCGAAGCTCAAGCTGGTTGCGCTGACGGCGCAACTGGCGCTCCTTCTCCCGTGCAATACCGAGCTGCACCTGAACGTTTTTGACAGACTCATACGCTTCTTGAATTTTCTCCTCCGAATAATCGGAAAAGCTGGAGCTGACGAGCACGAGCTTTTGCTTTTCCTTCTGCTCCTGCTCCTCAAGAGCATCGACCTCGTCAATGACCTCCTGCGTAAGACGCTTTGCGTCCTGCAGATTTTTCTTGCTGCTTTCAACTTCGCTGTGAGCAGCCTCATACACGTCAAAAATCTGCGACTTGCTTCCCTCTATTGTACTGACCATGGATTCCAAAATCCGTCGAAGCGATTTCTCTCCGATATCATCTAAGAGAGCTTCCTCAGGCAAATTCTCCAGTTCAGGCATGTAATACACTCCCTTGTCAAGTGTCAGCTTTCCATAATTTTCCAGTAAATATTTTACATTAAACAGAGCGGGAACGCAAACATTCCCGCTCTGTCATATCTGCATAATCTTCCATGCCTCACGGTCCAAGGAAACGTATACCCAGCATAGTAACATCATCCGACGGCTCTGCCCCATTTACGTGCGCGGTAATATCCGCACGGACGGCTGCAAGAAGCGCCTCAGATTTTACCTCCGGCCTTCCTTCCCGCTCCAGCGTTTCCTTCAGTCGGGCCTCGGTATACATATTCCCGTCTGTGTCCATTGCTTCGGTTACTCCGTCAGTATAAACAAAAAGCATATCTCCGGGTGCCAATGTCAGCCGTCTTTCATCATAGACAGCGTCTTCAACTGCACCCACCATGTAATTCTTCTTTTTATTTTCCAACGAGCTCCACTCTGTATGCCCATCTGATGTCCGTCCTATAAACGGTGCATTGTGCCCAGCATTCACATAGGAAAATTCCCCGGTCTTAAGATCCAGCACCCCGAAAAATATCGTAACGAACATCATTTCCTCGTTGTTCTCACAGAGCTGATTATTTGTCCTTTCCATGAGCTTCCCGAGATCGGCACCGATTCCTTCAGAAAGAGCAACATTTTTCAATATTGTTTTCGAAATTACCATGAACAGTGAAGCCGGAACGCCCTTCCCTGACACGTCGGCAATCGTCAGTGCCAGATGATCTTCATCAAGCATGTAAAAATCGTAAAAATCTCCACCCACCTCACGGGCAGGCGCCATTGCAGCAAAAAGGTCAAAATGATCGTTTTCCGAGAATTTAGGGAAAATATTCGGAAGCATGCCTGCCTGTATAGACTGTGCCATGGACAGCTCAGTAGCGATACGCTCCTTGTCCGCCGTAGCATGTGCATAATTTTCCATATAGGTTTTAAGGTCGTCCGTCATTTCATTGACGGAGTCAGCCAGCCCTTCGAGCTCATCTCCGGTCCGAACCTCAAGCTTTTTATTGAGATTTCCCTTCGCAATCTCCTTTACTCCCTCGGAAAGCGTGAGTATAGGCCCCACAAAGTGCCGTGCCGCTCTTCTGCTGACGTATACAAGCACCAAAAGCATAATAAGCAGGAGCACTGCCGTGCGAAGGGCATTCTCAAAGAAACGTCTCTCCATTGAAGCAGCAAACGCCTTCGCCTCATAGGCTACAATATGTCCGATTTCTTCAGCAGGCGCGGTCACGGTATCACATTTAACCAGCGTACCAAAGCTCCACCCCAGCAGCGGCATAGGCGCATAGGCAAGATAATATTCCTCCCCATCGACAGTAACAAGAGCTATATCACTCTTACCCGCTGCCATGGACGCTGCTTCTACCGCAAGGCTTAGCTCCGGAGAAAGTCTGAGGTCCCTTTTTTCCTGAGACACCGCCAGCGTTCCTTCTGTTTTTGAGGACATCACCACGCAGCCTTTATCATCAAGTGCGAAGTTGACACTTTCCTCGCCCAGATTTTTTTTCTGTATTATCTCATGAAGCGCGTGCAGAGGCGTACTGATGCCCGCAACTCCCGCAAACTTTCCGTTCTCGTAATAAGGCGCAGCGCAGGTAATCTCAGAATCTCCCTCCACCGAAATATATACCTCGGTGACGATAGGGTGCCCCTCCTTTTTCGCTACAATATACCAGGGACGTTTCACTGCATCAAATTCCTGTTTCAGGTATACCTCAGGAAATTCTGCCATAGTCTGTCCCTTGGACAATCCGTCAGCCCAGATTAAATATCCGTTATCCGATGCAATGTAGCAGGAGGTATCGGAAGTATAACGTCTTGACGTAAACTCCAGACATTTCCCGATGTTCGAAGCCGTTCCGATCTCACGCATAAGTGCCGGATCAGAAAAAATCCTCTCGGAAAGTCCCCGCCTCAGATAAATATATGCCGTGTTGCCCGGTATCTGTGATTCCGTCGGTGTCATCAGCATAATCGGCGAGTAATCAGCGCTATCTGAAAGAATTCCGGTCATCGTCTTTGCCATATTATCGGCATCAGCCAAAATACCTTCTACGACATGCTCGACATTTTCAGCCTTTTGCTCCGCCACATCGGAGATACGTTTTTTCGCCTGCCGTACTGCAAAATCCTCTGCAAATCCCTCCACTGTCTTTCCCATTGCTCCGCCCGTCTCCAACGCATCGGAACGGCCCTGGTACAAACTGATGAAGGATGCCGCAGAAAGGACAAAAAAAGTCACCAGTCCCGCCGACAGCAGCAAAAGCAGAATACGCCGTTGAATTCCCATCTTTTTCATGTTCATAGCAAAAGCTCCATTGTCAGATGATTAGCCATTTCTCCGAACATCTCTTCATACCGGTAGGTCACAGAGGAAAAGAACTGCTTTACAAGAAATATTCCGTATCCGCCTTCAGCCTGTTCCTCCGTAGGCACGCCGTCCGTATGACGCATATCCTCGGCCAAAGGATCGAAATATCTTCCGTGATCGGCAAATTCAAGCCGAAAAAGGCCGTCCTCCGTGGATGTACGCACCCACAGAGGCCCGGCCTTTTCATACGCATAGGAAATGATATTAACGGCGATTTCCTCGACGCCAAGCTCAAGTGTATTCAGTTTCTTTTCCGACATACCTAAAGACCTCGCGTCGTCCATTACATCGTCGCGAAGCTGCTCGTATATCTCCATTTCCGCATTATATTTCCGCCATCTGCCGATTCCGTTTTCATTCGCCATCGCAAATCCTCCAGCGGTGCAGAATCATCTGCCCAAACACAACTCATAATGCAAAAGCTTACGCGTATGCCAGACGTTCCTGCACAGGAACCTGTCCTATCTCAAAGATTTCCGGCTCGTCCTCACGGTATACTGTCTGCGCGAAAGCAAAGCCGTTAAAGGTAGTCGCGCTTGCTGTTGTATATGAACCGCAGTTAGGAACGAGAATTAAATCTCCCATGGACAGCTTAGGAAGCATCACATCTCTTTTAACAAAATCTATCGAATCACAGCTGGGCCCCAAAAGCGTAACCTTCTGCTCAGGCCCTTTATTGTACGAGCATATCTCAAAACGCCAGTGGTCGTACATGGCTCCGGAAAATGTCCCGTAAAGCCCTTCATCAAGCACATACCACTGCTGACCGTTGCGAACCTTCTCACCTATAACCGAGGTTACCAGATTAACCGCCGTACCGCATATAAATCTCCCCGGCTCAGACCATATTGATGTCTCAGGAAAAAGTCGTTCAAGCTGACGCTCAACCGCGTCCATAATATCCACCGCGCATGGATCTTTTCCATCCTCTCCGGGAATAGGGAATCCTCCGCCTATATCCAGCATGGTGAGATGCATTCCGGCTTCCTCAGCCTCGTCAAAAAGTCTGCGCGTGAGAAGAAGTGCCTCCACATAAGCTTCCGCCGAAAGGGACTGGCTGCCCACATGAAAAGCAATTCCCGCAGGACACAGGCCTGCATCCTTTGCCTGTCTGAGAAGGCTTACCGCCTCCGCAGGGTCTGCGCCGAACTTCGCATTCAAATCCACAAGCGCCTTCGCGTTCTTCACGCGGATACGCACCAAAACTTCCGCTCCCGGTACGGCCTCAGCCATTTTAGGAATCTCGCTTGCATCATCAAAGGTAAACCTGCGCACGCCGCAATTCGACGCGGCACGAAGGCCAACAGGTGTCTTCACAGGATTCGCGTAAATCATTCGCTCCCCGGAGACTCCCATACGGTGCAGAGTCTCAATCTCCCCCGCCGAAGCCGTATCGAAGGAAGCCCCCAGCTCCACCATAGTCTCCAGAAGCTTTGGTGACGGGTTTGCCTTCATGGCATAAAAAATATTGACCATAGGCATGTGTTCCCGAAGGAAACGATAATTATAAGCGACCTGCTCGAGAGATACCACAACAAATGGCGTCGGATATTTCTCCGCAAGACGGGTCATTTCTTTTTCCGTGAGACGAAAGCTTTTCATAACACTCTCCCATTCCGCGAGACGCTCCGGCTTTGGGTATTCATGAGCGATGGACATTGCGCCGGTTTGTCTTTATTTTGCGTTCATTGTACCCCCTGTGTTTTCTTTTTGCAATACGTTTTCCGACATTTTAACCGACACTTGAAATTTTTATTTTACTGCACCACGGCAAGCACCGCCACAGGCTCATTTTCCTCTCTGCCGTCCATCTCCATGGCAAGCACCTCGTCCACCTGTTCGCGGCTGACAAGTCCGGAAAGATCAAGCTGCTTTTCCCCGTAATATGCAAACATAGGCGGAATCTGTCCGCCAACGGTACTGTATTCCGTTGTTTCCTCCAAAAGAATATCGAGACTTTCCTTAAGCTTTCCCTTCGTGGAAACAGCCGCGCCTATCCCCTCACGCTGAAGACGTATCACCCCGTCCCTGTCTATCACGCGTACGGCATGACTTTGATTTTCAAATATGCCGAAGGATTTTCTTTTGCGTATGCCGTCAAAAATATGCCAGCGTCCAAGGCAGGCAATCTCCTGCACCTGCTCCGCAGGAAGTCCCATAGACTCCGCCGCGGTATTAAGAAGCTCTTTCTCAGACGGAACCTCAAGGC
Source organism: Schwartzia sp. (in: firmicutes) (assembly GCF_978017985.1). Classification (NCBI taxonomy): domain Bacteria; kingdom Bacillati; phylum Bacillota; class Negativicutes; order Selenomonadales; family Selenomonadaceae; genus Schwartzia; species Schwartzia sp. (in: firmicutes). The sequence goes on from NZ_CDXDFU010000037.1 coordinate 11,918, forward strand.
TTTTTGCGCCCTGTCTTATTTCCGTTGCTCCCATGGCAACGGCACGGAGAATATTCGCCTTCTGATCTACCTCTATAGATACTTCTATTGTCTCTTCTCTCGCTCCCGACTGCATTGCACGCTCTATTGCCTCACGGCGTATGGAGCGGACATCATCACCCGTCGGCTGCACCACGGTACGCTCTGCCGATTCCCGCACCATAGCCATAGCTACCCCGATAGTTGAAATGATAGGGGCATTCTTTACCTCTCTCCATGGTACTCCCATGACTCTTCCGAGATACGGCACAATTACTCCCGCGCTACCTCCTCCGCCCGCGAGCACAACCGCTTCCTTAGGCAGCTCGTAGTCGCGTATTAACGCCTCCACAATGGCGCGTACCTTTGACGCGGCAATATCCATTGTCTGTCTCGCCGCTTCCTCAGCCGAAACGCCGATTGCAGCCCCCAAGGTCTGCCACGCCGCCCGGGCCGCCTCCTTGTCTCCGCTTGAATAATCTCCATCGGGAACACTCCCCAAAAGATTTGCCGCCCCTGCAAGAGTAAGCGCTGCGCGCCGTCCGTCGCTTCCCTCGGCTGCCGCAAACACCGGCTCATCATCTCTGCAGGGCGAAAGCAGAACAAGCTTTGGATTATTCAGCCCCGGCTCAAAAACCTCATATGGCAGTCCTGCAATATGTGCGCTTCTCGGCCCCACGTCGGTTATCCTTCCGTTCTCAACACGGATCATGCTGCCACCGGCAACTCCCAGAGTACGCACATCAAGCGAACGCAGATACATCTTGTGACCGCCAAGCTCTCCATACCGCACCATAACACGGCCGTCACGCACCGCAGAAATATCCGTTGATGTTCCCCCTGCCTCGAGAAAAATACCGTTTGACATTTTCTCGTACATAAGCGCTCCGGCAACCCCTGCAGCAAGCCCCGAAAGCATGGTAAGAATCGGACGCCGCCTCACCTCGTCCGCAGTCATTACACCGCCGTCGCAGCGCATTATCATCAGAGGCGCCCCTATCTCAGAACGCTTCACACACGCCTCTGTCATATCCGCGGTTTCCATCATACGCGGTATAAGGCTCCCGTTGATTACCGCCGTGCGGGTACGCACACGCAGGCCGTAAAGATGCGAAACCTCGTGTCCGCCTGTCGCCGGAAATCCTTTTTCCCGCGCGATTTCCATCACAAGCTTTTCAGCCTCGGGGTGGTCTACTCCAAAGGACTCACTGGCAACCATAACCGCAGCGCCCTGCTCCGCCAGCTCATCTATCCGCCTTGCTATCTCTTCACGTACAGATTCCGCGTTTTCCGTTTCCACAAAGGCATGTGCGGTTCGAAGAAGCTTTCCGGGGGCCAGGGGAATATCTCCAACGTCCGTATCGGATTTCACCCTGTCCGCGAAAAATCCGTGTCCGATACCAATAATCCCCGCCTTTGCAACATCGCCCTCCAAAAGAGCATTTGTCGCCTGTGTGGTTCCGTGGGCTATAAAAACGACCTCGTCAGGAGAAATATTATTTTTTGTCAGAATATCATGCAGTATCTCAATGATACCGACGGCAACACCCTCCTTCGCCTCATGCGTCGTAGGCCGCTTTTCCTGCGCTATGATTTCATACGTTTCATCATCTATAGCCACGGCATCGGTAAAGGTTCCGCCCACATCAATGCCTATCCGTACACGTCTCATTCCCCACCCTCCTTTACCACTGAGTCAATGTCACATACAGCATGAGGACACAGCACTCTGCCATGGAAAATGGAAGGAGCTTTTTAAGCACGTCATTGGGGTCCGCTTTTACAAAACCGCTGAGCCATACATTCTGCGAATTTGTCGGGTCTGCCCCCTGCACCGTACCAACAGCCAGAAATATACCGCACAGCACAGCCGGCGGAATCGTCCCCAACGACATCATCAGTACCGCAATGCCTGCTCCCATTCCGAACATATTAAGAGGACCGCGGTAAAGCGCCGCCGGAGACAAAAGCGTAAAAAACGCGAATACAGCCCAGTGCGACTCCGGCACTACTGCCCTCAAAAGAGGATTCAGCACTGCCGCCACCTGCGGGTGCATAACAGAAGATACAAGCATGCCTATTCCCATGAAAAGGAAAATAACTCCTGCCACATCTTTTATGCCTTCCACAAGTGCCCCTGTAAAAACCTGAACAAGCTGCTCAGGACGCACTATAGCAGCTGCGTACAGGGACGCGAAAATAAATCCGAAAACTGCCGCAGCCACCGGGTCTACCATGCCGTCGGCTGCCTTTCCGAACCCGAAAACCGCCCGTGCTCCGAATACAATAACAATAGGCAGCACCGGTGCCAGAAATGCCGCACCCGGCACCTCACGTCTCTCCTTCACAAGAGATGACGGCTTGCGGTTCAAAACACGTCCCGCCGCCCTGAAAAAACTTCCCGGCAGAGAAATAATTCCTTTCAAAAGTCCACAGGCAAAATGCCCAAAGGAGCTTTCTCCCGGCTGTTTCACATAAATAAACAGATACGAAAGCATACCAAGAACCGACAGCGTAAACACCGGCAGATAATAAGACGGCACAACCTCACCGCCAAAAATGCCAATCCATATTCCGTAGCTCGCCGTGTTTGCGGCAAGCCCTGTACCCAGTGCCAAAAGCTGAAGGATCACGGCATCTATGGGATTGATTCCGGCTCCTGTCATTATGGGCAGAGCAATGGAGCCCACCATTATTACCGCGCCCAATCCGCTCAGCCCCAGAAAAACAAACACCGTCGCCAGAGACATGACAAGAGCGATAGTCACCGGCTGATCTCCCGCAAGCTCCGCTGCAGTTTTTATCAGCGCATCTGCTATTCCTGTTTTCATTATGACGCGGGCAAACATCGCGCCGAAAATAACAACAGCCATTGCACTGCCCAGCCTCATAGCTCCGCCCAAAAGCACAGTATTAAGATACACAGGAGCAGACAGCCCCGATACTGCCGCCACCCACGCCGCCATCAGCGGAAGTGCCAGAAGCGTAGACAATTTTTTCGTTGCCATCAGTGCCGCAAAAATCACAAATCCTGCTATGATTAAAACTCCGATAGTCATATTTCCGTGCCTCTCTTTACTCGTATTGAAGTATATATTCGCATAATTTTCGAAAAATCCTTCCTTTTCAAAAATCCTTGCTTTTCTTTCCTATTACAAGTAAAATTTATGTATATGCAAATCTTTTATAAGGGTGATATCCAATGAGCTTTTTATCGAATCTTCTTCCGGAACGCTTCCGCAAGAAAGACAAAAATCCGGTTGAGGATCTGAAACAGAATCTTCCGAAGGAAAAAGCAAATATCAAAAAATCCTTCGCAACCTACTGCAACTCCAATCACGGAACAAAGGACGGCAAACTCTGCCCTAAGTGCAACGCGCTGCTCTCAATCATCTTCCCGAAGATGAACCGCTGCCGTTACGGCGTAACAAAACCAATCTGCGACAAATGCGACATGATGTGCTTCGGCGAAGAACACAATGCAGCTTTCATGGAAATCATGGAAGGCTCCCGCAAGGGAATGCTCATCCGCCATCCTGTAATGACGGTACGCCACAAAATCATGAAAATGGGCGTTGACTACGCAAAGCAGAAGCAGAACGAAGCCGCTGCGGAGAAACTCGCAAGCCAGCGCAAAGCGAAAAAAGAAAAAAGAGAACGCAGAGAAAAAGCAAATCGCTGATCGGTGCTTCATCAGCTTGCAAGCCTTCCTCTTTCGGGGAAGGCTTTTCCTATGTCCACTGATACAAGACAAATCCTATATGAAAGAAGAGTCTGCATGAAAAAAGACAACCCCATCTACAAAGCCTATATATCCATTCTTGAACGCGAGCTCGTTCCCGCAATGGGCTGCACCGAGCCGATAGCAATTGCCTTTGCTGCAGCAAAGGCCCGCTCTGTCCTGGGCTGTGTGCCTGACAGGCTCCATGTGGCAGCCAGCGGCAACATCATAAAGAATGTCAAAAGCGTCATAGTTCCTAACACCGACGGGCGGCGTGGAATAGCAGCAGCCTGCGCGGCTGGCGCATTCATGGGAGACGAAAACGCGCTTCTTGAAGTCATAGCCCATGTCACCCCCGAGCAGCGTGCGGGCCTCGGAAAATATATGGAAGAAACGGAAATCACAGTCAGCGCCTCGGATACAAACCACGTTCTTGATATAATCGTGACTGCCTCAAAGGACAACCATTCCGCGACAATCCGTGTCGCAAACGAACATACCAATATCGTGCAGATTGAAAAGGACGGAGAAATACTTCTCCATAAGGAAGCAGAAGAGAAACAGGATCCCGGCAAGCCGGACTATGAATGTATGACTATCGAGGACATTTACGACTTTGCCACCACGGCAGACCTTGATGACGTAAAAGAACTCCTCGACAGACAGATTGCCTACAATACTGCAATCGCGGACGAAGGGCTGAAAAACGACTACGGTGCGAACATCGGAAAGGTTCTTTTGAAGGCCTACGGCAACGATATCCGCATCCGTGCGAGAGCACGGGCGGCAGCAGGCTCCGATGCCCGAATGAACGGCTGCGACATGCCTGTCGTCATCAACTCCGGCAGCGGAAATCAAGGCATGACGGTCTCCCTGCCTGTTATCGAATACGCAAAGGAGCTGAACGCAAGCCGGGAGCAGCTCTACCGTGCGCTCCTGATTTCGAACCTCGTTACCCTGCATGAAAAGGAAGGCATAGGACGCCTTTCCGCTTACTGCGGTGCTGTCAGCGCAGGCGCAGGCGCGGGAGCGGGTATCGCCTATCTTGTTGCAGGGGATTACAAATCCATCATACACACCATCGTAAATGCCCTCGCTATCACGTCGGGTATCGTATGCGACGGCGCAAAGGCCTCCTGTGCGGCGAAAATCTCCGCTGCAGTTGACGCGGGTATCATGGGCTTTGAAATGTACCGCAACGGCCAGCAGTTCTACGGCGGTGACGGACTGGTACTCAAAGGTGTAGAAAATACCATAAGAAACATCAGCCGTCTCGGACGTGTAGGAATGGCAGAAACGGATAAAGAAATTATCAAGATGATGGTTGGAGAATAAAATAAAAATGGAGCTGTTGATAGAATGCTTTCGCATTTTTCACAGCTCCATTTTTATTTTCACCAAAGCCCTACCCGTTCCTCGGGCGGCACATACATTCCGTCCCCGGGACGTACATCAAAGGCACGGTAAAAGCCCTCGGCCGAGCTCATTGCCCCGTTAATTCTCACATACTGAAACGGATGCGTGCCTGCCGCCATTCTCCTCCATGCAGAGCTCCCGGCTTTTGCACGCCAGCATTTGGCAATTTTTACATAAAGCCTTCTTAGAGCTTCCTTATCATCTCCGACCATCTCCGTTACCACGGAAATTCCGCCAAGGTCGGCAATATTTTCAGCCAGTGTCTGTTCACCGTTTGTCCGCATCCCATCTTCTGCAACGTATCTGCCGTAAAATGCCGCGATAGAATCAATTCTTTCCTTATACGCGGCCCGATCTTCCTCTGTCCACCACGAACGCTGAACCCCATCAGCATCAAACTGTGCGCCGATACTGTCAAAGGAATGACTTATCTCATGAGCCAGTATCATTCCGATACCTCCGAGATTATCTGTACGGTCTGCATTTTTATCAGAAAATGGAGCCTGCAGCATGGCATAGGGAATAATGATTTCATTCGTGCAGGGCCGGTAAAAAGCATTCACCGTCTGCGGCAAAAAGCCCCATTCAGAAGCATCAAATGGACGCAAAAGCTGATCTTTATGTGCCGCCGCGCGTACTCTGTAAAGAGAAAGCACATTGTCTATCAGCACTCCCCCCTCAGCCGGTCTTTTTATTTCAAACGAATCCGCATACTCTGCCCATTTTTCAGGCGCGCCAATCCGTACTGCAAGTCTGTCCAGCTTTTCCTTTGCGTATTTTTTTGTCGGAACGCTGAGCCAGTCCGCTGCTTCAATCCTTTTGAGGTAAATTTCCTTCATTTCTTCTGCAAAAGAAAGTATCTCTCTTTTTGTTTCTTCATCATACGTCAGAGCGGCATACTGCCGTCCGTAAAGCTCCGGAAGAAGCCTTTCAGTCTGCCGCTGGCTGTACTCTGCCCTTTCATACGGATTAAGGCAGCGCCTCGTTTCATCTACAGCGGCAGAAAACTCATCAGCCATGTCGCGAATCTCAGGTGTAAGCTCTCTGTCAAAAGCAAATATAATACGGACTATGGCATAATCCTTCATTACCTGCAGATTTCCCTGTTCCATAAAAGAATCCGCGCAGCATATGAGCTCAGGCTCACGTATGTCAAAAGCGGCAACTCCCGAAGCTTCTCCTATCCCCGCTGCCTCCAGCACAGGGCGAATATCTATATTCGTATAAAGCGACGAAAGATAATCTATATTTCCACGTTCAATCCCTGACGGGTTATTTCGCTTTTCCAAAGGCTCCTGCAGTTCTGCCATAGTCCTCTGTATTGAGAGAATCCCTTCAGCCGCTTCCTCTGCCTCAGTTTCACTTCTGCCGTACAAAACCAGCAGACTTTTTATGTACGTCCGATAAAGCTCTATCTTTTCACGATTCCCGGAATCAGACATAAACTCCCTGCCCAGCCCCGGCTGCGGCACTCCCCACACCGGAATGCATCTGCTGC
>NZ_CDXDFU010000038.1:0-7399 GCF_978017985.1 Schwartzia sp. (in: firmicutes)
AGTCCGGTATGCCCGATTCCGTGGATACACCGGCACCGCCGAAAAATACGATACGGCTGCTTTCTTTAAGGATATCGACAAAACGCTGCATTTCTCCGTCCATGCTTCCCATCCCTTTCGTCTGCTATGCTCTTATTTCTTCTTCACACCCGAGCGGATTACTGCCTCCGCAACTTCCTTTATGCTCTTACGCTTCATCATGCTGTAGCGCTGGATACGGCGGTATGCTTCTCCTTCGCTGATGTTATACGCATTCATCAGGATTCCTTTCGCGCGGTCAAGAGTTTTTCTAAGCTCAAGAGAATCCTTTGCTTTATCAAGCTCGCCTTCAAGCTCCTTCATTTCCTGCCAGCGCGAAAGAGCACTCTCCAATGCAGGGAAAAGATTTTCCTCACGCACGGGCTTTACCAGAAACCCAAGAACGCCCGATCCTTTCGCCTTTTCCACTATATCCTGCTGGCTGAATGCCGTCAAAAGCAGCACAGGAGCAATCCCTTCCTCGGAAATTTTTCCTGCTGCCGTTATGCCGTCCATCTCAGGCATCTTAATATCCATAAGGACAAGGTCAGGACGATATTTTTTCGTGAGCTCGACAGCGCGTTTGCCGTCAGAAGCCTCTCCCACTATTTCATGCCCGGCGTCCTCAAGCATTTCTCTCAAATCCATTCGGATAATTGATTCGTTATCTGCTATTACAAGCCGTAAAGGTGTCATACGCTTTTTTCCTCCTTATCGCTCCCGCGCGGAATCATGAGGCGCGCGTGGGTTCCGTCCTCGTCGCTTTCAAGGTGGAATTCCCCGCCCAGGTCACCCTCTACGAGAGTTCGGACAATCTGAAGCCCCAGAGATTTTGTCTTTCTGAGGTCAAACGACGGCGGAAGCCCCGCTCCATCATCATGTATATCAATCAGAAAGCCTTCCGGTGTTTCCTCTATATCAAGTCCTATTACGCCGCTTTTTCTTCCCTCAAAGCCATGCTCCATTGCGTTCAGCAGGAGCTCGTTGATTACAAGGGCAAGATTGGTTCCCTGTACCGGAGGGAGAATCGCCGCTGTTCCTGTTATTTTCCGTTCAAGAACAAAATCCGACGGAAGCATCATTGGCTGAAGCAAATCCAAAATATTGTTCGTTATCTTCTGCACATCAATAGCTTCAAAACCTTGCTGCGACAGAAATTCATGAACAACCGAAATGCTCGTTATACGGTTTATGCTCTCAGTCAATGCCTCCTTTACTGCAGGCTCCGAAGACCTTCTTGCCTGCATACGAAGAAGGCTTGCTATGGTCTGCAGATTATTTTTCACACGATGGTGAATCTCTTTTATTACCGCAGACTGTACAAGAATCTGCTTTTCCTTTTTGCGGAGCTCGGTAACGTCCTCAAGGACAATTACACGGCACAAAAGCTGACCGCCCTCAAGAATAGGCAGGTTTCTCTGAACAAGCACGAGATTTCCCGCTTCAAATTCCTTTTCATCAGGACGCTGGGGCACTACGGTTTCCCGTGTTATATGGCGTGTGAGCTTTCGGTCAAATATATGAAGTCCCAAAAGGCTCCCCACTCCGAGCACACGATAAATATGTCCTGCCGCTTCATTCGCAAAAACAATACGGTTATACGCGTCGGTGATAAGTACTCCGTCGCTTGCTCCGATAGGACGGTAAAGAGACGGCTCAATAGGTTTTCTCGCGTTTATCAGCATGGCACGGGCAGTTTTCAGCAGATGGCTGCTGCCCGCAAGATGCAGATTTTCCTCTGATATTTCAAGACTAACCACCGCCATTGGCGTATTGCCGTCATGAATGGCGTAAGTAAACATCATTATATCCGTCTGCCCGAGTTCCCACTCTCTCCGTCCCGTCAAGGGCTTACCCGTTTCGAAGGTCTCACGGACAAGAGGTTCTTCAAGCATACGCACTATATCGCCCTGCTCCGCCCAGCGTGCCGTATGCACCGCTGTATGCGGGCTCTCGTGTGAAAGCACGATAAACCGTGCAGGCTCATCAGCGCTCTTCCTCACGGGTGCATAAAGAGTAACATGCGCGTGGGTAAGGTCTGCCAGAAACGGAAAACATATTACTATGCGCGAGAGAATATCTGTCTGCACTGCCGTACAGGATGTAAATTTTCGGCAAAGCTCCCTAACGTCCATAGATTTCCCCTTACTCCACGTCATTAAGTCCAAGTCCCGGCACAGCATTCAGATACAAATCCGAAAAACGGTCGGAAAGAGACTGATAATATCCGCGGCAGGCTATCATTGCCGCATTATCTGTGCAGAGAATACGGCTGGGGAAGAAAAAGTTGATACCGTTCTCCTCCGCAGCAGAGCGCAGCCGTTCCTCAAGAACACTGTTCGCCGCAACACCGCCCGCAAGCACGAGCGTATCAAGCTTCGTCTCCCGCATGGCTTCAAGAGCCTTCGCAATAAGCACTTCAATAACGGCGTCCTGAAAGGAAGCCGCCACATCTGCACGATTTACTTCTATATTCTTCATTTTCTGCGCGTTAAGATAGTTCAGCACGGCAGATTTAAGACCGCTGAAGCTGAACTCGTAATCTCCGCTCTTTACCAGGGCACGGGGGAAATCTATTGCCTTTGGATTTCCTTCCTTTGCGAGGCGGTCTATCTGCGGGCCTCCCGGATATGGAAGCCCCATAACACGGGCAACCTTATCGAAGGCCTCTCCTGCCGCGTCATCGCGTGTCTGTCCCATCATGCGGAATTTGTTGTAGTCCCTTACTTCAACAAGGGCAGTATGTCCTCCTGAAACAACAAGCGCCATAAACGGAGGCTTCAGCTCCGGGGCACTAAGGAAATTCGCAAAAATATGCCCTTCAAGATGGTTTACTCCGATAAGCGGAATATCCTGCGCAAAAGCGAGAGCCTTTGCCGCCGATACGCCGACGAGAAGCGCGCCAACCAGTCCGGGGCCGTAAGTCACCGCAATCTGATCTATATCCGAGAGCTTTACACCTGCCGTACGAAGCGCCTCGTCAACAACAGGCATGACATTTACGATATGCTTTCTGGACGCAATTTCCGGCACTACACCGCCAAATTTCTGATGAATTGGTATCTGCGTAGATATTATATTTGATAAAAGTTCACGGCCTCCGCGAAGTACAGCCGCAGCAGTCTCGTCGCAGCTGGATTCGATTCCCAGTGTAAGCCGCTCCTCCGTTTTTTTCATATATTCCTCCGTCATACTTTCTTGATTCAGTGGTCTGCATTAACCTCGGCCAAATTCATATTCCACATGATAATGGCATCTTCGCCGTTATCCTGATAATATCCCGGACGCCTTCCGCAGTCCTTAAATCCAAAGGACGTATAGAGTGCTATTGCCGCCGCGTTTGACGGACGGACCTCAAGAGTCATCCGCACTGCGCCGCGCTCTATTGATGCTTTTATAAGCTCTGCCATGAGCTTTTTTCCAACACCTTTTCCGCGATACTCCGGCGCAATGGCTACATTTGTAATCTGCGCCTCGTCTCCGAGAATCCATGTTCCGGCATAGCCTATGATTTCCTCACCGTCCACCGCCAAAAGGTAATGCGTCTTATCATTGGCCGCCGCCTCCCAAAAGGACTGACGCGACCACGGCACAGCAAAGGAGGCAAGCTCCACCTTTTCAACGCCTGCGGCGTCCTCCGGGCGCATACGGCGAAACGTAATCACAGGTCTGCCTCCGGGTGCCGTTTCTCCCAAAGAACTTCCGCCTCGGAACGTCGGATATAAAACGGCTCAAGATTCATCACATTGTCCTGTTCACCCTTTGCCAGGCGTTCAAGCCCCAAGGCCGCGACAGTAGCCGCGCGCGGCAGCATGTGGGTAAAGGGTGCAGTCCTGACGTTCTTCGGAAGCTCCTTATCCGCGAGCTTCTTCGTCATATCTCCGCAGATAATGACAGTTTTTTCCATAGCTCCGCACCGTTTAACGACTTCATCAAGCGGAATTATTTCTATTGGCTGTACTTCCTTTAAGCCTTCTTCATCACGGGAATAGCAAGCCATGTACGCATTTCCCTTCTGCGCGTCAATTAGCGGAACAACAACAGCGCCCGGCACAGGGAAATTTTCTGCCATTGCTTCAAGAGTAGGCACCCCAACAATAGGAACTCCCCATGCGTATGCCAGTCCTTTTGCCGCAGCAAGCCCTATTCTGAGACCTGTAAAGGAACCGGGTCCGAGGCTTACCGCAATGGCGCCTATGTCCTCGCGCTTTACACGGGCCATTTCCATAGCCTGTTTTATATGCGGCTGGAGTGTCTCCGAATGCGTCAGCTTTGCTGCAGCCGTGACCTCCGCCAACAATTTTCCTTCCTCAGCGACAGCAACACTTGATACGATTGTCGCCGTCTCTATTGCCAAAATCACCAAACTATTTTCCCTCCTGTGAAAGCAGCTCCCTGAGCCATGCCGCGTCTGCTCCGCCCGCACGGGTGAAATTAAGATGCCGTTCACTTTCATCTTCACCGCATTCTATATGTATTCTTATATACTTCTCCGGAAGCGCTTCGGGGAATTTATCCGCCCACTCAATAAGCACCAGGCCGTCATCTGCCTCCGCGTATTCATAAAAGCCGAATTCCTCCAGCTCACTCTCGTCCTCAAGCCGGTACAGGTCAAAATGGCGCACGGAAAGACGCCCTTCATAAACATTCATAAGATTGAATGTAGGGCTGGTGACATCTGCCGTTACTCCGAGGCCTCTGCATAATCCCTCCGTGAAAAGGGTTTTCCCCGCTCCGAGATTTCCCGTAAGGCAGAGCACTGTTCCTTCGGGCACGATTTTTCCTATGCGGTATGCAAGACCGTCTGTTTCCTCAGGCGATTTTGTCACAATTTCCATTCGGCTTCGTCCTTTCTTTCTATCCTCACCTAATCATAACACATATCATATACTTTTACGCATTGCTTTTTCAATATTAAAGGCCTGCCGCACGATAACCCGTCTTCATGCGGCAGACCTCTCATTGCTCATTGCATCAAATTTTCCATGCAGCCGCCAACTGCGGCGCGATCTTTTTAATACTGTCAATGACAACCACGCAGTCAGGCTTTACCCGCTGCATTACGAGCTTCATTTTATCCTCGGGGATAGCCACACAGCCGCCAGTATAGGGCTTCTGCGGGCCGAGACAATGGAGAAAAACCGCCGAGCCCTTGCCCGGAAGACACGCAGCATTAAAATCTATGTTCAGGCAGTATACGTAATGAACAGTATAATCCGCGATGTGCTCACTGTTTTCCTTATCAAGCCCCGGCACCCTGCGAATATCTACCATCTTGTTATAATGCATTCCCGGACGCTCGTCACCTGACCAGTAGCAATTATCATCAACCTGCAGATAGGGAATTGCACAGCCCGGGTCGGGAGCAATGCCAAATGCCGCATCAAACTTAAATGTGCCGACGGGAGTCTTACTGTCTCCCTCCCTTTCCTTGCCGATTCCTTCTTTCCCGATAAAGCCGGGAGTCGTCATAATCTGCTTCCAGCTGCCGTCAGCGCTCTTTTCATGGAAGGACACGTACGCCGTTGTCTTTCCCACTCCGGCAACTACAAAGAGCTGTTTTGCCGCAGCAGCCTGCGGAAGCTTTGCCACCCAGTCCGGCGAAGCCGTTTCAGCCGCCAGCACAGTTCCGGAAACACACAGCCCAATCAAGAATACACATACCATAAACAACCTGCGCATGATTATCCCCCCAACGCATCAATGATAAAATTATTTACCTTTTCTCAATTCCATGTCCGCATTTTTAGGCTTGTCCTGTGCAATCAGGTACAGAGGCCTTCCCTTTGTTTCCTCAAAAATACGTCCGATGTACTCTCCCATAATTCCAAGAATAAAGAGCTGCACCCCTCCGAAAAACAGAACGCAGGCAAGAATAGTTGCCCAGCCCGGGACAGCATCGTTCTCAACATATTTTACAAAGAGCACATGCAAGAAGAGGAAAAAGCTGATGATACCTGACAAAACTCCTGCGTAAAGGCCAAATCGCAGTGGAACCGTAGAAAAAGCCAGAATGCCGTCTACCGCAAGGTGGAGCATCTTCCTGAAAGAGAATTTTGACACACCTGCAAAGCGCGGCGGAGCGACGAACTCCAGTTTCGTCTGCTTAAAGCCCATAGCAACAATAAGTCCGCGTATAAATCGTGCATGCTCGCGATATTTTCTGAATGCCTCCACGACAATACGGTCCATGAGTCTGAAATCCGAACCGCCTGGCTGAATCGGTACAGTTGAAACCATATTAAGCACCTTGTAATAAAGAGCCGAGGTCGTCTTTTTGAAAAAAGATACTCCCTCTGTAGTCACGCGAACAGTCTGAACGACCTCGTAGCCTTCCTCCCACTTTTGGAGAAGCGTAGGAATCATTTCAGGCGGATGCTGCATATCTCCGTCCATAGTAATTACTACATCACCATCTGTATGGTCAAGTCCGCAGGTCAGAGCAAGCTGATGACCGCTGTTTCTTGCCAGGAACATCGGCTGTACCCTCTCATCCTCTTTTTCAAGCTCACGAAGAATTACACGGCTATTGTCCTTCGAACCGTCATCAACAAAAACAAGCTCAAAGGTATAATCTGTCAAGGGCTTCATAGCCTCGCATACGGCTTCATAAAAATGCCGCAGATTCGCTTCTTCATTATAAACAGGTACAACAATAGAAACTAATTTCATATATACAAACCTTCATCCCATCATCCAAATATCCTTTTAAGTATAACGCATTTATTCAAGTTTTGCCAAAGGCAAACTTGAATAAATGCGTTTCATCAGCCGTAATCCTGATATAAAGTCTTAAATCTTTATTCGTTTTTAGTCAGTTCCTCATACATCTTCATAAGCTCGGCTACACATTCGCTTTCGCTGTTGAGCCTTCCCCAAAAACCATAAGCCTGCATCACTGCTTTATCGTTGTCGCGATGAGCTTTGAGCAGCTCAGGCGGCATTGTAATCGGATCATACAGGTCAGCAAGGCTGCTGTCAGGGTAAAGAGCGCGTGCATCCAAAATTCCTTGTGCTGTCTTTTCAATAGTCTCTCGCTGCTTATCTGTTGGAGATGGCCAAGGGAAGTTGTTGTAGACAATATCTTTGGAGTATCGGTAATCACTTTTCAATCTTCCTGCCACCACTCGCATCCATGCCATATGTACATTTGAAGTAAGTACCCCAAAGTGATATAAGGAGGAGTTTGGAATCAGAAAAACCAAATCACTAACCAAACAGCTATCATCCATATATCCCATAGGCACATAACGACGCCGTTCAGAAGAAACCTTAGGTATAACAATATAATTCCCCTTAGGCATATTTTCTGTAGAAAATCGAGTAGGTGTATCCGCTAACTTTTGCGTACCTGCACGTTTACTGTTTTGCCTAAATACTC
>NZ_CDXDFU010000039.1:0-5322 GCF_978017985.1 Schwartzia sp. (in: firmicutes)
TAGTTTTGAGAGAGCAATCTTTCAACAGAATATCCGGTGACGATGCCTACGTGGATCCACCTGTTCCCATTCCGAACACAGTAGTTAAGCACGTAGAGGCCGAAAGTACTTGGCTGGAGACGGCCTGGGAGGATAGGAAGCTGCCGGTTGACAAGGACGTGTACTTTGAGGTACACGTCCTTTTAGTATTTAGAAAAATATTCGCCCTATCCGACGTACACTTAATTGTGTACGTCTTTTTTATGCGATAATACGGAAAACGACCGTATGACTTGGCAGTATCTGCGCATGGCGTGCAAAGAATATTACTCCGTCCGAAGGGGAGAATATTTTTTCTCGCACTTCTGAGGTATATGGGTCTATGATTTGGGCAATTTCTTCGCCGCGTGTGATTTTGTCGCCGGGGCTGTGCTGTCTCAGAAGTATTCCTCCACGTTTGTTATGTACCGTCACAAGATTTTTTTCGTTAAGCTCCTGAGTTTCGACACCGGGAGCAATATCCTTTTCATCAATCATTTCACGTTTTGCAAGAAAACGCAGGATACTGTTTATTGCTTCATTGGCGCTTTTCTCGTCTATGGAGTCAGTTGCGCGGGTGTAAAGGGAGAAGGTATTTGTTTCCCACACCTGCCAGTTATAATTGAGTGTTGTTGTATCGTACGGATGCGGAGTTCTGATTACAAGATATGGAAGCCCAAAATCCAAGCCTGTTTCATTCTTTTGGAGTCCGGTATCCATTATGCGGATATGAGGTTCAAAATCTCCCGGCAGATAAAGACTTGTAAGATGAATGCCCCAACAATAGCCCTTGAGCGCGTCAAAAATTCTCGAGGCAAGCCGCTGTGTCGTTTCTCCTGCGTTATATCCGGGAAACATTCTGTTGATGTCAGTGTTGTCCAAAGGCCAGAAACGGTGCTCTACGTTCATGGAGAACTGTCCTGCGCAGGGAATAACGAGTATTCCGCATTTATCGGATAGGCGTCCCTGCTTTTCGAGTTCCGAAAGACGTTTGATGAGCCGCGCTGCCGTGTACATCTGCTGAAATTCATCGCCGCGGATTGCGCCCATGACTGCAAGGGTTTTTGTTTCATTGCCGAAGTAATATCCGTAAACGGGGATTGGCTGACGGTATGGCAGCGCATCTATTGTAAAAAGTGTTTCTTTTCTCATGCCGAAGTTCCTCCAAGTATTCTTGCAATCAGCGAGCCTTCATTTACAATAGGATATTCACGCAGCGTAAAGACAAGACCGCTTACGGGGCTTAAAAGCTTTTCCTTTGTTCCGCCGTTCATAGGGTCTGCAATCAGTCCCAAAAGCTGGCCCTGCTCCACGCGGTCAGCGTGTCTTACCTGAGGAATAAAGAAGCCGGATTCGTTGGCGTTCACAAAGCTGACGCTGCCGTCAGTGCTGATAATCGGAGGGGCGACGGGGGGCGCTGATTCTGCGAGCATACCGAGATGACGCATGACAGAAAGGATTCCTGTTATCAGCTGGTCGCCGTAGTTTCTTGTTATACGCATACCTACGCCCATTTCCACGACGAGGGTCGGCGTGTTCAGCGAGTTCAGACTGTACGCGAGCGTACTTTCTAGTACGGTGGCGGCGCTGTGTACCCATATAAAGTTCATGTTGAGATGCTTGGCCAGCGGCGTGAGAATATCAGCGGTCTTTTCGTTTATCCTGACCTGTGGGATTTCACGAAGAAATATGTTGCTGGCATGGATATCAATGCAGAGGTCGGCTCCGCGAATGTCCTGTATGATGCCGTCGGCAATATATTCGTACATTGTTTCGTCAGGGCTGCCCGGAAATATACGGTTCATATCCAGGTCAAAGCCGGGAAGCCCGCGATAGATTGTGCTGATTCCGAGAGGATTCAGCGCCGGATATATGTCAACTGTGCCGCATAAGGATTTTTTCTTTTTGGCAAGAGTCCGCGCAAGCTGCCACGCTACATACTGTCCTTCAAGCTCGTCACCGTGGGTTCCCGTTACAACGGCAAGACGGTGGCTTGAGGGATTCGTCCCTTCAATACGGTTCTTCTGTATGGTCAGGGTTTCGCCGACGGACAGTTCAGCGGATATTACTTCTTCTGTCATTTCATCGCCTCATTCATCGGATACTTTCATAAAGACTGTCTGTGTTTGGTCGGCTCCGCCTGAAAATACGCCGCGCTCAAGCGGACAATCGCTGTAATCTCTTCCAACGCAGAGTTTCAGATAGCCTTCGTGGACTGCGCAGCCTCGTGTGGGGTCTATGCCGTACCAAAAGCCGTCGTCCCATATTTCCGCCCATGCGTGGCTGGCGCCTTCTCCAACGGAAAGACCGCTGACATAGCGTGCAGGTATTCCCGCCATGCGGCACAGGGTTATAAAAACATGGGCGTAATCCTGGCAGACGCCTTCTGCCTGCAGGTACGCTTCTCCCGCGGTAGTAGATACGGAGGTTGCCCCGGGTGTATATGAGAAATGCCCATGCACCATATCGGAAATTTCCGTTGCAATTTCCAGCGGACTGCCGGAGCTGGGGAGGGTTTCGAAGAACTCCCTGAGCTCCTTTGTTGGCTGGGTCAGCGGAGAGGGATAAAGATAAAAAGGCTCGGGAGTGGACTCGTGGCGCATAAAGTCATCACGGTATGCCGTTCCCTGCAGCGTATACCTGAGTTCATCATGTTCCTTTTCCACATGGCCTGTGCAGTATCTGTTTCCGAAGGGATCTTCTCCCATGCTTGTTGCAGCGCCGTCGGGCAGAATTGACAGGTTGTATGACAAAATCCTCTGCTCCGGCATTTCTGCGGGAATGCAGCGAAGCAGGAAATTATGCTTGGTTACTGCTGTGGAAAATTCGATTTTCGTGTCGAAATAAAAGGAAAGTTCGCAACCCATAACAATCACTCCTCACAGGCTGAATAAATTTTCTGTTGCGGCAAGTATCACTCCGTGTTCCTCGGGGGAGATTTCAGGCTGAACCTTTAGCAGAACGCGCAGAGCCTCCTGAGAAGGCACGAGGCTTGTCTGGTTTATCTGCTTTACAAGCCTCAGCACTTCAGAATGAATGCGGTCAGTTCTCAAGTTAAGGCGGAGGTACAGGCTCAGTCGTTCTATACCGGCACCGCATTTTATAATGTTTCGCACGTTTTCATCGTCTATGCGGTCATCATAGCTGCCACGGAATGCCATTATGCAGTCTATGACCCTTTGCAGGGGAAGAGTTGGCGTTACGCTGTCCTTTCCGGTTTCAAAGGCATTGACCGCCAGTTCAAGATACGCGAGTGTGCGGCTGCCTATGGTTTCACGGAGCATCATTCCGTTTCCCAGCATAGTATCTGCGGCCGAGCGCAGGGAGTCGGGATTGCTTCCGTCAAAAACGTAGCTCTGCATGAAATCCTCCACGCTTTCGTAGTCACATTTTATTTCAAGCGCTTTGCAGAAGGCGGGGTAATCCAATGGCTTTCCGTCAATCATTTTGTCGTACCAGCTCCACAGATAGGAAATTGTGGAGGAGATTCGTTCATAATAGCGTCCAAGCCAAAAAAGGCGGGACATTTTGTTTACTGACATATTATCCATGTGTCCTTGAAACCTCCTCCCTGCGAGGAATTCACGACAAAGCTGTCAGGATTCCTCGAAAATCGCGTGAGTCCGCTGGGCCATACAGTGACATCTTCGCCGCAGAGCACAAAGGCGCGTAGGTCGGCTTTTCTTTCTACAAGAGTATCTCCGTCTGAAAGAGGCATTCCCTGAAAATCTATGACCTCCTGAGCGATGAAGCGCCGCGGTGATACGCGAATGGCTTTTTTCAAGTCATTTCTCTGGGAGGAAGAAAGGCTGTCTCCGAAGATTACGCCGTAGCCTCCTGCTTCCGCCACATCTTTGATAACGAGGCGGTCTATGTTTGAAATCACGTAGGACATATCCTGCGCGAAGAACGGAAGGTACGTAGGCGCGTTTTTGAGAATCGGTTCTTCCCCGAGGTAGTAAGAAATCATTTTCGGAACGAAATAGTAGATTCCCTTGTCATCGGCAACACCGTTTCCGGGTGCGTTGATTACTGCTATATTTCCGGCAAGATATGCGTCCATAAGGTTCGGTATTCCGATTAAGGAGGACGGTTCGAAGAAAAGCGGGTCAATATATTCGTCGCTGACTCGGCGGTAGAGAGCTCCCACGCGTACAGGACCGCGGTTGGCGCGGTAGTAGAGCTTCCTGTCATCTACGAAAAGGTCGCCGCTTTCTGCCAGCATTGCTCCTGACTGCTCTGCAAGATAGGCGTGCTCAAAGTACGCCGCGTTGTATCGGCCGGGAGTGAATATTACGTTGATTCCGCCTGTGTTCACATAATCCATGGTACGCTTCAAAAGACTGCCGTAGTTGCGGTTGTCCACCACCTTGTTGCGATGGAAGGTGTCGGGGCTGCACCGTCTGCACAGCGACCTTGCTATGAGAGGATAGGAAGCCCCTGAAGGAATGCGGAGATTATCCTCCAGTATGTACCATTCATTGTCTTTTCCAAGCACCAAATCGATACCGGAAATGTGGCTATATACCGATTTCGGCGGAGTTGCGCCCTCGCATTGTGCAAGATAGCCGGGAGAGCGGTAGACAAATTCCTCGGGAACGACTTTGTCGCGGATAATTTTTTTCTCGTGGTAAATGTCATCTATGAAATAATTCAGCGCTTTGACACGCTGCGCCAGTCCTGTCTTAAGCGCCTTGAAATCCTTCTGTCCGATCATGCGCGGTATGGGATCAAACGGGAAAAGACGTTCCTTGAACCTGCCGTCCTTGTAGATGCCGAATTTAACGCCGTAGCGTGCGAACTGCTCATTGATTTCCGCGCTGTGAACAAGTAACTCTTTCATCATTCTCACCCTTTCCTAAAAAACAAAAGCAGGACAAAGAAGTCGGAAGACTTCTTTGTCCTGCTTTATCACAAAACCGATACTTGAAGTATAAGCTGAACATGTTTTTTTGTCAATCATATTTTTCGATATTATGTGTAAAGTTGTAAACTTTTCTTTTTTGATTGCACAGATTTTCTAAGGAAAAAATATATCAAATAATGTATAACTCGTCAAAATTTTCATTTTGCCCCGTTGAAACGCTGACAGAGGAAGTTTTGCCTGTGGCAAAACTAGAACTAAGGCGTTATAACTCGGTTAAAATTTCATTTTTGCCTCGTTGAAATGCTGACAGAGGAGAGTTTGCCTATAGCAAACTGTGATTAAAGGCATTATAACTCGTCAAAATTTTCATTTTGTCTCGTTGAAACGCTGACAGAGGAAGTTTTGCCTGTGGCAAAACTAGAACTAAGGCGTTATAA
>NZ_CDXDFU010000040.1:0-18511 GCF_978017985.1 Schwartzia sp. (in: firmicutes)
AGGATGTAATCAATGTTATTCCCGGTATCAGCTCGGTGCAGTATGCTTTTTCAAAGCTTGCTCTGCCCTGGCATGATGCACTGCTTTTAAGTTTTCACGGCCGTGTGCCTGATGATTCAGCCCTTAAATATGAAAAAGGGAAGATTCTAGGTCTGCTCACGGATGCGAAATACAGTTCCAAAACCATACCGGATGTGTTGATGAAGCATGGATGGCCTGCAGATGCCAGACTTTCCGTTTGCTCCCGGCTGTCGTATGAGGACGAGGAAATTGTCCGCACGACGCTCGGCAAAGCAGCCGATGAAAAGGAACAGACACATTGCATATTGGTGGTGGAAGGATAATGGCATTTCTTGGTATACCTGATGAAGAATTTATCCGCGGCAAGGTTCCGATGACAAAGCAGGAAATCCGTGTGCTGACAATGGTAAAGGCACAGATTTCAAAGGATGATATTGTTTGGGATATCGGAGCAGGGACAGGCTCGCTTTCAATTGAAGCGGCAAGAATAGCCGAAAATGGTCATGTTTATTCCATTGAGCGCAATCCTGAAGGAATTGAGCTCATAAAAAGAAATATGGAAAAATTCGGTGTCACGAATCTTACGACAATCGAGGCGGAGGCACCGGAGGGAATGGACAGTATGCCGGACTGTGATGCTGCAATAATCGGAGGCAGCGGCAGACATCTTGAGCCCATTCTCGATAAAATCGATGCTCATCTTAAGACAGGCGGACGTATCGTTCTGAACTGCATTACGATACAGACGCTTTCATCATGTCTTGAATATATGAGAAAACATAAGGACCGGTTTACATATGAAGCAATGCAGGTGCAGGTCAACCGCCTGGAAGCAGTAGGTCCTTATGATATGGCAAAAGCCATAAATCCAATTTACATAGTAACCTGCAAAAAGTTTAAATAGGGGGATTTTTTCATGCAGAAGGTTTCAATCGTAGGTGCGGGTCCTGGAGATCCGGAGCTTATCACGGTCAAAGGGCAGCGTCTTTTGAAAGAGGCGGACGTCGTTATTTATGCGGGTTCGCTTGTCAATCCAAAGATTCTTGAGGTCTGCAGAAAGGATGCCGAAATATATAATTCCGCTTCGATGACTCTGCCTGATGTTGTAGAGGTAGTCGAAAACGCTGTTAAGGCTGATAAAAAGGTAGTACGTCTGCACACGGGTGATCCGGCAATTTACGGAGCTATTCAGGAGCAGATGGACGAATTCAATAAGCGTGGAATCGACTATGAGGTCATTCCGGGTGTCAGCTCGTTCCTTGCGACTGCTGCGGCACTTAAACAGGAATACACACTGCCGAACATTTCACAGACTGTTATTGTTACACGCGGCGCGGGCCGTACGCCGGTTCCTGACCGTGAAAGTCTCAGAAGTCTCGCTCAGCATCAGGCAACAATGTGCATTTTCCTGAGCATTCAGATGCTGGATAAGGTTGTTGAGGAGCTTGAGGCAGGCGGTTATCCTGAGGATACGCCGATAGCTATTGTGCATCGTGCTTCCTGGCCGGAGCAGAAGATTGTCCGTGCAACACTTAAAGATGTTGTAGAGAAGGTCAGGGAGGCAGATATTCCGCGTCAGGCTATGATTGTTGTGGGGCGTGTACTCGATACTGAGTACGATTTGTCCCGTCTGTATGCGCCTGAGTTCGCGCATATGTTCCGGCAGGCATCAAAATGAGATGCGCTGTTTTTCCGGTCACGGCAAATGGTATATTGCTGGCAGAAAAGCTTGCTGCTGCATGCACGCCCCATGTTTTTGACATGTATGTCAAGGAGGGCAGACAGGCACCGGATGGGGCTGTCAGATACGCGGTTCTCGGTGATGCCGTTGCTGACACCTTTGGCCGATATGATGCTTTGATTTTCATTTCGGCAATCGGTATTGCTGTACGCATGATTGCGCCGCATATAAGGAGCAAGCTTACAGACCCTGCTGTCATAGTTATAGATGATGCAGCGAAGCATGCGGTAAGTGTGCTTTCCGGGCATGTGGGAGGCGCGAATGCACTTACTCTGCAGATTGCCTCTGTGCTGGGAGCTGAGCCTGTCATTACGACAGCAACTGATGTAAACAGTATTGAGGCTCCTGATGCAGTTGCAGCTGAGCTCGGTATGAGGCCGTGCCCAAAATCGGAAATACAGACACTGAACAGCGCGCTTGTGGATGGAAAAGAAATACTCTGGGCAATAGACAAGGAACTGTCCAATGCGGATTTCTACACAAAAAAGCTGAAAAGGCACGGTTTTTCAACGGTAAGTATGACACAGGAAGAAATCTTCGGTAAAAAAGATCTTGCTGTGTTTCTTACAGAAAACGCCGGTAAGGAACGAAAAGGGCTCCTGTATCTGCAGCCCAGAAGACTGATTGCCGGAATAGGATGCCGTCGGGATGTACCCGCTGAGGTTATACGCAATGCCCTGCAGAAAGCATGTATGCAGATAGGACAGGATATCGCAAGGGTTTCTGAGATTGCGAGCACTGTTGTAAAAAGCGATGAACAGGGGATTTTGGAGCTTGCTTCATCCTTAGGCATTGAAACTGTCTTTTTCGATAATGAAGTGTTGGAAAAGACGATTAAACGTTACCATCTTCCTGAATCTGCCTTTGTAAAAAGACAGATTGGGGTTGGAAATATATGTGAAGCAGCTGCGCTTTCCGCTGTTGAAGACGGAACGACTGCTTTGCCAAAGACAAAATACACGAAAGTGACGGTGGCACTGGTATGGGAAAAATAGTAGTAGTCGGCCTCGGGCCGGGCAGCATGGAGCAGATGACTCCACGTGCGCGAAAGGCTATCGAGGAGGCTCAGGTTGTAGCAGGATATACAACCTATATAAAACTCATTGAGCCGCTTTTGAAAGATAAAGAGGTTATCGGTACTGGTATGATGCAGGAGGTTGACCGCTGCAAGCTGGCAGTCAAAACTGCTGCAGAGGGCAAGGATACAGTCATGGTATCCTCCGGAGATTCCGGTGTATACGGCATGGCAGGCCTTATTTTGGAAATTGTTGAGACATATCCGGAGGATACACGTCCTCAGGTAGAAATAATCCCAGGTCTTTCGGCTGTAAATGCTGCGGCATCTGTCCTCGGCGCACCGCTTATGCATGATTTCGCGGTTATCAGCCTCAGCGACAGACTGACAAAGTGGGACCTCATCTGCAAGCGTCTTGACTGCGCGGCGCAGGCTGATTTTGTCATTGCGCTTTATAATCCAAAGAGCAAGACACGCGTGAAGCACATCGAGGAAGCACGCGAAATTCTGCTTCGTCATAAAGACCCGTCTACGCCGGTAGGTATCGTAAAGAACGCTGCACGTCCGGGAGAAGAAAAAATTCTTTCTACGCTTGAGAATTTCACGAAGGAAGATATCGACATGTTCTCGCTTGTCATCATTGGCAACAGCAAGACATATATCAAAGATAACTGGATGATTACTCCGAGAGGATATAACGTATGATTTTTCTGGCAGCCGGAACACAGGACGGACGTGAGCTCGCCGGCTATTTGCTCCAAAAAGGATATCCCGTAACAGCCTCTGCTGTCAGTTATTACGGCGGCAGGCTGTTGGAAAAATATCCGGGGATTGTCATAAATGATGAGCCGCTTAATGAAGACGGACTCGTAAAATATATTGAAGAGCACGGTGTTAAGCTTTTCGTGGACGCAAGCCATCCGTATGCGGCAAATGTTTCGCAGAATGCCATGAAGGCCTGCAAACGGACACATATTCCGTATATCAGATATGAGCGCAGGGCAGTGCCGATTGATTACGACAGGGTCTATTCGGTAAATAGCTACGAAGAAGCATCAAAAAAAGCGGCAGAGCTTGGAAAGAATATCTTTCTTACAACTGGAAGCCGCAACCTCAAAGCCTTTTCCACATCTCCGTATCTGAAGGACTGTGTTCTGACTGTCAGACTTCTGCCAACGGCAAGAGTCATTGAGGAGTGTACAGAGCTTGGATTTACTCCAAAGAATATAGTTGCTCTTCAGGGGCCGTTTTCTACGGAGCTGAATATTGCCCTGTACCGTCAGTATGAAGCTGAAGTCATTGTGACAAAGAACAGCGGTGAAATCGGCGGAACAGATACGAAAATCGAGGCGGCAAAGGCGTTGGGACTTCCAATTGTCATGATTGACCGCCCGCAGATTACCTATGATGAAATTGCCTATACTTTTGAGGATATAGCCGCTTTTGCAGAACAGCATATCGCGAAGAAATGAGGAATCAGCATGGACTACATTAAACAGCCTATGGAAATCGAAAACCGCAGCATGGAAATAATCGCGCCGCATCTTGAGGGACTTAATCTTGATGAGGCACAGACAAAGGTTTATTCCCGTATGATTCACGCGGCGGGAGACGTTGAATACGCACCGGTTATCCGTATTCATCCTGATGCTATTAAAGCAACTCAGGAAGCACTCAAAAAAGGTGCCAATATTTATACGGATGTTGAGATGGTGCGCACGGGTATTCACAAGGCATCCTTTAACCGTTACGGCGGAAAGATTGAATGCCGTGTTTCCGACCCTGAAATTGCAAAGTTAGCCAAAGAGAAGGGAATTACGCGTTCAATGGCAGCAATGCGTTCATTCGGAAAGAATCTGGATGGAGCCATAATTGCCATCGGCAACGCTCCGACGGCACTTTTTGAAGTGCTTCGCATGGTCGAAGAGGAAAATATCCGTCCGGCAGTAATAATCGGTATTCCGGTCGGCTTTGTCGGCGCTGCGGACTCCAAGCAGCTTCTCGCTGAAAACACGAAGATTCCGTATATCACGGTAGAAGGTACTAAGGGCGGCAGTCCGATTGCGGCATCCGCAATCAATGCCATCATGTATCTGCTGGATAATCGCAGGTAATTTTACAATCAAAGGGGCAGGCTTCGATGAATACGAAAATTCCACGTGTCGTTATTGCCGCAACGCAAAGCGGGTCGGGAAAAACGACAATCGTAACAGGGCTCCTTGCCGCGCTGCGTGCAAAGGGGCTTAAGGTACAGTCTTATAAAATCGGTCCGGATTACATTGATCCGGGCTATCATAAGCTGGCGAGCGGAAGGCCTGCACATAATCTGGATACCTGGCTGGTTTCCAAGGAAAAGCTGAATGAGATTTTCCAGAAAACAGCGCAGGACGCGGATATCGCTGTTATCGAGGGTGTCATGGGACTCTATGACGGTGGAAAAAACGGTATCAGCTCCACGGCTGAAATCGCAAAGCTCCTTGATGCTCCTGTTCTTCTTGTTATCAACGCTAAATCAATGGGAGAATCCGCGGCGGCTATTGCGCTTGGCTTCAAAAATTACGATCCGACAGTGGATATACGCGGTGTTATCATTAACCGTCTTGGTTCACCGACGCACCGAAGCATGATAGAAGAAGCGCTGGATAAGCTCGATATTCCTGCTTACGGCGCAATTATGCGCAATGATGCGATGATTCTTCCTGAACGGCACCTCGGACTTGTGCCCGTGGAAGAAAATCGAAAAGAAAAAGAGACAGTAGAGGAAATAGGACGAACAATAGCCCGGGAGGTAGATATCGACCGGGTTATTGCGCTTGCAAAATCGGCATCGGAGCTTCCAACGGTTGAGAAACGTTCGGCAGAAACGGGGCGTGATGTGAAAATTGCGGTTGCCCGTGACGACGCGTTTTCATTTTACTATCCGGAGAGCCTTGCGGTGCTTGAGGAATATGGTGCAGAAATTGTACCCTTCAGCCCGCTTAAGGACAGCAGACTGCCGGAGTGCGACGGTCTTATTCTCGGCGGAGGTTTCCCTGAAATGTTCGCGAAAGAGCTCTACGATAACGAAGGAATGCGCACGTCCATACGTGAGGCAGCGGAAGCAGGACTTCCTATTTATGCTGAGTGCGGCGGTTTCATGTACCTCATGAAGCGCATGATTGATTTTGAAAAGAATGCCTATCCTATGCTGGGAATCGTGCCGGGAGAAGTGGAAATGAACCGCAAGCTTCAGACAGTCGGCTACGTTTCCGCGACAATGCATCGTGATACTGTGCTCGGTAAAAAGGGAACTGTTCTTCACGGGCACGAATTCCATTTTTCCTCTGAATGTGCGCCGGCAGAAGGGGTAGAGTATCCGCGTGCCTTTGAGTTTGTACGCACAAGAAAAAAAGAACCGTATGATGCAGGTTATGCGTCGGGTAATATCCTGGGCTCGTATCTGCATCTTCATTTTGCAGGATGTCCTCAGGCAGCAGAGCATTTCGTGGAAACCTGCAGAGCATACAAAAACCGGGAGGCGTGAGCATGGGACAAATCGTGCTTGTTACCGGAGGTGCCCGCAGCGGCAAAAGCAGCTTTGCTGAGAAATATGCCGCGCGCTTCGGAAAACGAATTGCGTATATCGCGACCTCACAGATTTTTGACGATGAGATGAAGTTTCGTGTTAAGCTTCACCGCGAGCGGCGTCCTGCTGACTGGGAAACCTTCGAGGCACCATTTGATGCGCATGAGGCATTAAAGGAAGCAGGAAAAGAACATGATATGATTCTTTTTGACTGCCTGACTATATACGTCAGCAATCTTCTGTGTTCGCTGCCGTCTATAGAGGATTCGGATAAAAACTACGCGCTTGCAAAGGAAAAGATAGATCTTTTGCTTGAGCAGGCAAAAAATAATGACGGGACGACGATTTTTGTGTCGAATGAAGTTGGAAGCGGCATCGTCCCTGAAAATCATCTGGCGAGAGAATACCGTGATATAGCGGGGCTCGCAAACCAGTGGACCGCAAAAGCAGCGGACAAGGTTTATCTTGTTTCATGCGGACTGCCGGTGGATATCAAAAAAATCGCTGAAACTTGGGGGGAATGAACATGGCGAACTGTATCATGATGCAGGGAACAAGTTCCCATGTCGGTAAAAGTATACTGGTAACGGCACTCTGCCGTATTTTATATCAGGACGGAGTACATGTCGTGCCGTTCAAGGCACAGAACATGGCCCTTAACTCGTATGTAACGCGTGACGGTAAGGAAATGGGGCGTGCGCAGGTAGCACAGGCAGAGGCAGCCGGTCTTGAGCCTATGGTTGAAATGAATCCTGTTCTGCTGAAGCCGACAGGTAACGCAAGCTCCCAGATTGTTGTCATGGGACAGCCTGTAGGCAATATGTCCGCTAAGGATTACCATAAAGGCTATTCCGTCAAGCTTTTTGGTCATGTTAAAGAAGCATTGGCAAAGCTGCAGGATGAATATGATACGATTGTTATAGAAGGTGCGGGAAGCCCTGCAGAGGTCAATCTGCATGATAACGACATCGTGAATATGCGTGTAGCAAAATATCTGAACGCTCCTGTTTTGCTTATTGCTGATATAGACCGCGGCGGTGCGCTTGCTTCTCTTGTAGGTACGCTGGAGCTTCTCGAGGAAGAGGAGCGGGCACTGGTCAAGGGACTTATCATCAACAAATTCCGAGGTGATGTGTCGCTTCTGCAGCCGGCTGTGGATTTTCTTGAGAAAAAAACAGGAAAGCCTGTTCTCGGAGTCATTCCGCATCTCGATAATCTCGGTATAGATGATGAGGATTCCGTATCTCTTGATGATAAGCCGGAAAAAGAAAAAGCGCAGGCAGACCTTCATATTGCAGTGATTCGCACACCAAAGATTTCGAACTTCACGGATTTTGATGCCATAGCAAGCGAGAAGGATGTTTCGCTTCACTATGTGACGGACGTTGAGAACTTCGGACAGCCTGACCTTATCATGCTTCCGGGAAGCAAGAATACGACAGAGGATATGCTTTGGCTTCGTTCCTGCGGACTTGAGAAAAAGATTCGCGAGGCGGTGGAGAACGGTACTCCGCTCATCGGTATATGCGGCGGATATCAGATGCTTGGCAAGGAAATCCGCGATCCGCATCATACGGAATCGGTCCACGATGGAACAACGGGGCTCGGTTTCCTCAACATGGCTACGACATTTATTGAAACAAAGCTGACTTCGCAGGTTATTGCGGACTGCCATGAGCTTAATTTTATGGGGACAAAGATATCCGCAAAGAACCTTCGGGGATATGAAATTCACATGGGCGAAACGGAATTCTTCGGTGAAGCGGATACGCACCCGCTTACCATTACGGAACGCCGCGGAGAAAAATGCAGCGTGGAGGAAGGCACCGTACGTGCTGACGGACACGTATTCGGCACATATATCCACGGTGTTTTCGACCATGATGAATTCCGCAGGGCTGTGCTTAATGTACTGCGCGTGAAGAAGGGTCTCGAGCCTCTTGAAAATACACGCAGTCTCTTTGCTGAAAAGCAGCGTGCGTATGACCGTCTGGCAGAAACCGTCCGTGCGAACCTTGATATGGATAAGGTTCGGGAAATATTGGCAGCACAATGAATACAGCAATTTTAGCCTTTGCAATTGACTGCGCAATCGGGGACCCGCGCTCGAGCCTGCACCCGGTAGTGCTTATAGGCAAACTGATTTCGTTATTTGAAGCAATGCTTTACCGGGAGGACGATTCGGATAATATAAAGTTCCTCAAGGGAATGCTTCTGATGATTGCGGTGCTTATTATCTCTTATGAGGTCGCAGACGGAATCATGCATCTGGCATATAAATTTCACAACGAATATGTTACATGGGCGGTAGGGGCCCTGCTTCTGAGCTTTACGATTTCTCCGAGGACTCTTTCCGAGGCGGGACGGGAAATACGTGAATATCTTCTTGCGGGGGATTTGGAGAAAGCCCGGTTTAAGGTAGGCTGGATTGTAGGCCGCGACACCGAAAACCTGACAGTAGGAGAGGTCACGCGTGCTACGGTGGAGACTATATCCGAAAATATCGTTGACGGCATTATTTCTCCCTTGTTTTTCTTTATGCTTGGAGGAGTACCCCTTGCGGTCATGTACCGTGCTGCAAATACTATGGACTCCATGATCGGGTACAAGAATGACAAGTACATGTATTTCGGACGTGCGGCTGCACGGGCCGATGATGTATGGAATTTTATCCCCGCCCGGATAACCGGTGTGCTGCTGATTATTGCGGCGTTCATTCTCCACATGGACTATCGCAATGCATGGCGTATAATGTGCCGTGACGCAAACAAACACCCCAGTCCGAACGGAGGCTTTACCGAGTCAACAGTTGCAGGCGCGCTTGGTATACAGCTGGGCGGACTCAACTATTACTTCGGAAAGCCGTCATTCCGCACATGTATGGGAGACCCTGTTCATGAGCTGGGACCTCATCATATTCTCGCGGCAATTCGGCTTATGTATACGACGACTATCCTCTTTCTTTTGGTTATGGCTATTGTTCATTACTGGTATACGGGAGGACGCTTTATATGAATATCCTGGATTATGATACCGTAACCCTTGATGACGCAGACTCTGCGCTCGTCATAATCGACCAGACGAAGCTTCCGAACAAGCTGGAAATACTGCATCTTCACGCACAAAAAGAAATCTGGGATGCGATATATTTGCTTCAGGTCAGAGGGGCTCCGGCAATCGGTGTTGCGGCAGGCTATGGCGCATATCTGGCAGCAAAAGCAATCGACACAGAAGACTATGCTGTTTTTGAACAGGAATTTACAAAGGCAGCTGACTATCTTAATTCGTCACGTCCTACAGCGGTAAATCTTTCATGGGCTCTTCGCCGAATGAAGGATGTAGTTATTGCAGGGCGCGGCGGCGCAGTGGATGAAGCAAAGCAGGCGTTGTTGGCAGAGGCAAAAGAGATTCAGCAGGAGGACATAGATACCTGCAAAAGAATCGGTGAGCTTGGCCTGTCTCTTGTTAAACCGGGAGACGGAATTCTCACGCACTGCAACGCGGGGCAGCTTGCGACAAGCCGTTACGGTACGGCTACCGCACCAATGTACTTAGGTCATCAGCAGGGCTATCACTTCAGGATTTACTGCGACGAGACGCGTCCGCTTCTGCAGGGCGCACGGCTGACCTCTTATGAGCTCTCATCAGCAGGGCTTGATGTTACTGTATTATGTGACAGTATGGCGGCGTCCTTGATGAAGCAGGGGAAAATACAGGCTGTTTTCACCGGCTGCGACCGTGTTGCCGCGAATGGTGATTCAGCAAATAAAATCGGAACGATGCCGCTTGCGATTGCAGCGAAGCACTTCGGCGTTCCATTTTATATCTGCGCGCCGTCGTCGACTATCGATATGGATTCGAAGACAGGAAAGGATATCAAAATCGAGCAGAGACCTGCCGAAGAGGTCACAGAGATGTGGTATAAGGAACGCATGGCACCCAAGGGCATCAAGGTATTCAATCCGGCATTTGATGTGACCGATGCGGAGCTTATCACTGCAATAGTGACAGAAAAAGGAATTCTGCGCGCGCCTTACACGGAATCCATTAAAGCAATATTCAAATGAAATAGCAGCGTGCTTGCGCGCTTAAAAAAGTCCCGGTGCTAAGCCGGGATTTTCTTTTGGTTCAATTCTTTCTTTTTATTTCTATTTATTCTATAATAGAAACGGTGTGTCCAGATTGTTTGATTAGTTTAGGAGGGCAGAAAGTTTGCCAGCAATTACTTATGAATTGATTCATCGGGATGAGAAAACGGGAGCGCGCGCGGGCATTATTCATACACCGCACGGGAGCTTCGAAACACCGATATTTATGCCGGTGGGAACACAGGCATCGGTCAAGGGTATCTCCCCTGATGAGCTCAAAGATTTAAATGCAGGAATTATCCTTAGCAATACGTATCACCTTTTCCTCCGTCCGGGCATGGACCTTGTGCGTGAAGCGGGAGGTCTGCACAAATTTATGCACTGGGACCGTGCGATTCTGACGGACAGCGGCGGATTTCAGGTATTCAGTCTCGGCCCGTTGAGAAAGATAACGGAGGAAGGCGTTACCTTCCGTTCGCATATCGACGGCTCCAAGCAGTTCCTGTCACCGGAGGTATCCATTGCCGTACAGACGGCGCTCGGCTCCGATATTGTCATGGCGTTTGATGAATGTGTGCCGTATCCTGCTGATTTCGAGTACACGAAAAATTCTCTCGCGCGTACATTGCGCTGGGCAGAACGCTGCAAGAAGGCAATGACACGTGATGACCAGGGGCTTTTCGGTATCGTGCAGGGCGGTATGTATCAGGAGCTTCGCCACGAAAGCGTGGACAGACTCATCGAAATGGATTTACCGGGATATTCCATCGGCGGTCTTTCTGTAGGTGAGCCGAAGGAAATGATGTACGAGGTTCTCTCGTATACGGCAGAACGCCTGCCGGAGAATAAGCCACGTTATCTGATGGGCGTCGGAACTCCGGACTGCCTCGTTGAGGGTGTCGAGCGGGGAATCGACATGTTTGACTGCGTATTCCCGACACGCGTAGCAAGAAACGGTATGGCTATGACTTGGACCGGGCGTCTTGTCATGAAAAATAAGGTGTTTGAGCATGACCATACGATTCTTGAGGACGGCTGTGGATGCTATGCATGCCGCAACGGTTACACAAGAGCATATATCCGTCATCTTGTGCGTGCCGGAGAAATCTTCGGACTTCGCCTTTTGACACTGCACAACCTTTGGTTCCTGCAGGATTACATGCGTAAAATGCGTCAGGCGATTCTTGAGGACCGTTTCACGGAATTCAAAAATGATTTTTTCCGAAACTATGATATGCGTGGGAAAAATTAACAAAAAAATACAATAATGTTGTATACTAATTAATTAGATTACAGATGAACTGGAGGAATAATTTTGAGTCAGGAAACATTAGCAATGCTCAGCACGTACGGCCCGCTGGTGGCGGTAATGATTTTGTTCTATTTCATGCTGTACCGTCCTCAGAAAGCAGAACAGCAGCGCCGTAAGGAAATGCTTGATAATCTGAAGGTAGGAAACGAAGTCATGACGGTGGGCGGTATCTACGGAACAATCAGCCGCATGGAAGAGAATGTAATCCATCTTGAGATTGCTGACAAAGTTGTCATCAAAATTGCGCGTTCCGCAATCAATACGAATATTTCGACGCGTACATCGGCTAAAGCCGGTGTCGACATGCATTCGGATGAGATGAAGTCCGAATGACATCGGATTTGACCGAGAGCAAACGCCTTTTTCGCAAAAATGCGCTGAAAAACCGCAGAGCCCTTTCGGATACGGAGAGAAATACCTACAGCAGCACTATAAAGCGGCTGCTGTTTGATTTTCCGCCGTTCCAGCAGGCAAAGCGGATTTTTGCGTTTGCCTCGATGCCGGATGAAGTGCATACAAAAGAGCTTCTCGCGCAAATGCTGGAAGAGGGAAAGGAAGTATCTATTCCTCTTGTAACAGGTCCCCGTAAAATGGAGGCTGTCACATTTTCCTCGATGGAAGACCTTGTTCCTGAAAAATACGGTATTTTGACGGTAAAGCCTGAAAAAAGGAAGCCTGTAGAGCCTTCGGCATTAGATTTTATTCTTGTGCCGGGTGTTGCTTTTTCCAAGGACGGAGTCCGTCTGGGAATGGGCGGCGGCTACTACGACACATTCCTTGAGCGGGCTGTATCGGCATATCGGCTTGCGGTGGTTTATGGGTGTCAGGTCTTTGACACGGTACCTGCTGAGCCGTGGGATGCGCGTGTTGATGCGATTTTGACCGAGCAGGGAATAGCATTTTGTCCGGAACGCCAAAAATAAGTGTGGTGAAAAATCATGGAAGTAAAGATTGGAATTGCGCGGACATCGAAATATGCGATGGATTATTGCGGCGACAGCTGTGATATAGCCGAGCGTCCCCACGGTGGAATATCTGCCGTTATTGCGGACGGACAGGGCAACGGCCTTGCGGCACATCATACCAGCAGCTGGGTCGTAAACAAAGCTGTTTCGCTTTTGACAGACGGCGCACGGGACGGCGCAGTTGCACGCGCGGTGCATGATTATCTGTATGCCATGAAGGATAAAAAAGTCTCATGCACGCTTACCGTGCTGAGTGCCGACCTTGAAACGGAAACAGTCGTTATCAGCAGAAATTCTAACTGTCCCGTCATAGTCAAAACTCCCGAATATGAGACCGTCTATGATGACGAAGTAGGGCCTATCGGTGTGAACCGCCACATGAAGCCTATGATGTATGAAGTTCCTTTCGAAGAAGGAATGATGGTGGTTTCTTACACTGACGGCATAGCACAGGCGGGAAGAAAGCGCGGGGGTCCGCAGGCAGATTTTGAGAAGATAATGGCAATCATACGGGATAATCCTGCAGAGGATGTCGATTATGTGGCAAAAGCAATCATCGAATACGCTCTTGAAATGGACCATGATCAGGCATCTGACGATATGACGGTTGTAGTAATGAGTATTTTGGGAAGTCAGCAGCCGGGACCTAAAGTTGAACAGATCTCGGTAACATATCCGTACTGAGAGGAGCTTCTATGCGAATTGCAATCGTTGGGGTCTGTGCCTCGGGCAAAACCACACTTGTAAAAGGGCTTAAGGATGCCGGTTATGATGCGTATAATGTTGCCCAGGAGCACTCCGGGATACATAACTTCTGGAATAAACATCATCCTGATGTACTCATCATGATTGATGCTACACTTCCTGCAATAAAAAAACGCCGGCTTGTATTTTGGGATCAGGAAAGACTGGACGTTCAGCATAAACGTCTGTCTGACGCGAAAGCGCATGCCAATCTCTTTATACAGACGGATGCATATACCGCGGATGAGGTCCGCGAACAGGTCATTGATTATGTAGAGGCCTGGAAAAAGAATCAAACGGAAGGGAATGGAAATAGTTGAGGAAACAGGAATTTCTAAAACTTATCGTATGCGTGGCTGCAATCGTCGGATTGTTCTTCGCATTCGTATCGCCGCTGGCGTACTCCATCCGTCAGGGTCTCGACCTGCAGGGTGGTACGCATGTTGTACTTGAAGCAGAAGACACACCGGAAGCACCGGTCAACCATGACGCTATGGAGCGTGTACTTCATATCATGGAAAAACGTGTCAACGAGCTTGGTCTTACAGAGCCGATGATTCAGCGTCAGGGTGAACGCAGAATTATCATCGAGCTTCCGGGAATTAAAGACCCGGACAAAGCAATCGCGGTCATTGGTAAAACTGCTATGCTCGAATTTAAGGACGAAGAGGGCAATACTGTTCTTACCGGTACAGACCTGAAGGATGCAAAAGAGCAGACTGACCAGCAGAATCAGCACCTTGTATCCCTTGATTTCTCCGATGAAGGCGGCAAGAAATTTGCTGACCTCACGACGAAAAATGTGGGACGCCGTATCGCAATCCTGCTTGACGGCGAGGTTTTGACTGCACCGAACGTAAAAGAGCCTATCACAGGCGGCAAGGCTGTTATCACAGGCCAGCGCACTCTCGAAGAGGCGCATAACCTCGCTATTCTTCTTCGCAGCGGTGCTCTTCCTGTAAAGGTTAATATCATTGAAACACGCACTGTTGGACCTACACTTGGACAGGATTCCAAGGACAAGAGTGAGTTTGCGTTCACAATCGGTATCGGCGCGGTTCTCATCTTCATGATTCTTTTCTATCGCCTTTCCGGACTTCTTGCGGACATCAGCCTTATGGCGTATGTCCTGCTGCTTCTCGCGTCGCTGAAATTCCTTGATGCGACACTTACACTTCCGGGCGTTGCGGGTATCATATTGTCAGTAGGTATGGCGGTCGATGCCAACGTGCTGATATTTGAACATTTCAAAGAAGAATATCAAAAGGGTTCGACACTTCGCATGTCTATGAACAATGGCTTCAAACGTGCGTTTACAACGATTTTTGACTCGAACCTTACAACGATTATTGCTGCGATGGTTCTGTTCGCATTCGGAACAGGCTCTATCCGCGGATTTGCGATTACCTTGGGACTTGGTGTTGTTTTGAGTATGTTCACGGCTATTACGCTGTCGAACTTCATGCTGAAAATGCTTGTAGGCTCGAACGTGGTTACGAGCCCGTTCCTCTTGGGTGCGCATGCACGTGAAAATGGAACGGAGGTGAGTGACCGTGCTTGAGAATGCAAAGTTTGATATTGTCGGACGCCGCAAAATCTGGTATCTGATTTCTCTTCTCGTCATCATTCCGGGTATTTTCTGCATGGTGACTAAGGGCTTTAACTTTGGTATCGACTTTACAGGCGGTACGATTATTGAAATGCGCTTTGATAAACCGGTGGGCATTCAGTCCGTCCGCGAGGTCATGGCGCAGTACAAGCTGGATAACGCGCAGATTCAGCTCTCCGGAGATTCCTCCAATGCTCTTGAGGCGCGTGATGTTCTTATCCGTACAGTTGACCTTGAGGAATCCGAGCGTAAGGCTGTCATGGCATCTATGAAAGAAAAGCTCGGAGACTACCAGATGCTTCGTGAGGAAAAAGTCGGAGCAACAATGGGAACAGAGCTTCTTCTGAATGCTCTGTGGGCAACGCTCCTTTCCTGGGCGCTTATAGTTGTCTACGTTTCCTTCCGATTCGAGTTCCGCTTCGGTCTCGCTGCAGTGCTTGCCCTGATTCATGACGTGCTTATCGTTCTCGCTGCATTCTCCTTTACGCAGCGCCAGATTGATTCCTCGTTTGTTGCGGCACTTCTGACTATCGTCGGTTACTCCATTAACGATACAATCGTTATATTTGACCGTATCCGTGAGAATCTGAAGCTTCATTTCCGCCGCGGCGGCGATGTCATTGCGCTTGCAAACCGCAGTATCTATCAGACACTCACACGTTCTATCTATACGGTAGTTACGGTTCTCTTTACAACGTTTGCCCTCTATTGGTTCGGCGGCGATACGACGAAGGATTTCTCCTTTGCTCTGCTCGTCGGCTTCATGAGCGGCTGCTATTCGTCCATCTTTATCGCAAGCCCGCTGTGGGCTACGTTCCGTGAATGGGCGGAAAACAAAAAAGCTGAAAAGCGTGCGGCAGACAAGCCTAAGAAGGAAGCTGCTGAGTCTGATGGTGAAGAGCACTCCGAAGTACCTCATAAAGATGGCGAAGCGCACAGCAAAAAGGCGAAAAAAACAGTAACGGAAAAACCGGTCTACAAGAAAAAGAAAAAAACGGCAGAGGAAGAAAAGCAGGAAGAACCTGTGGAAGTCCTCACACCGGAAGAAGTTAAAGAATAAATACAAGCTCAGCCTGTCCTTTTATGGGGCAGGCTGAACTTGTACGGAGACGAATTAATATGGATAAAAAATGGACAATCCGTACTCATGACGAAAAAAAGGAAGCTGATTTTGCACAGGAGCTCGGAGTGAGCAGGCTTGTTGCAGGAGTTCTTTTGGAACGTGGAATTACGGACGCCGATGAGGCCCGCAGTTTTCTCGATCCGTATAATACGCAGCCCTTCTATGACCCTTTTCTGCTTCCGGATATGAACGCGGCAGTCGGACGTATAAAAAGAGCATTGGAAACAAACGAACACATTGTAGTATACGGAGACTATGATGTTGACGGCATGTCTGCCGTGACCGTCCTGCTTCGCGGACTGCGCCGCCTTGGGGCCGATGTGTCGTATTACATTCCTAACCGCCATACAGAAGGCTACGGAATACACACAGAAGCACTGGAAAAACTGGCAGCGGAAGGAGCAAATCTTCTTATCTCCGTGGACTGCGGAATTACCTCTGTAGAAGCAGTTGATGCAATGCAGGGAAAGCTGGATATGATTATCACGGACCATCATCTTCCTGAGGGACCGCTGCCGGAAGCTGTTGCAGTCATAGACGCTCACCGCGGGGACAGCATTTATCCTTATTCGGATTTGTGCGGGGCAGGAGTTGCCTTTAAGCTCTGTCAGGCACTTTTTTCGGAGCTTCGAGATGAACCCTTCGAAACATATACAAAGGATATTGAGGTAGCGGCTCTGGGGACGATTGCAGATTTAGTGCCTCTGCTTGGAGAAAACCGCAAAATCGCGGCGATGGGCCTTGAACGCTTTCAGGACACGGAATTGACAGGACTTCGTGCGCTCATAGAGGTATCGGGGTGTCAGGGCAAAAAAGTCAACGCCGGTCATGTGGGATTCAGTATAGCACCGAGACTGAATGCGGCAGGACGTCTTGAAACCGCATCAAAAGGGGCTGAGCTGCTTTTGACACAGAATGAAGCAAAGGCAGCTGAGCTTGCATCTGAGCTTTCGCAAATTAACAGTGAACGTCAGGGTATAGAACAGGAAATATTTGAGGCAGCAGACAGTAAACTGCAGACTATGGACATGGATAATACACATGTTATTGTCGTAGCGGGTGAAAATTGGAATCCGGGCGTAATAGGCCTTGCTGCTTCAAAACTTACCGAAAAATATTACAGACCGTCCATAGTTATCGGAATAAAGGACGGTGTAGGCAAGGGCTCATGCCGCAGTATCGACGGCTTTAACATATTCGAAGCCCTTTCCGCGTGCAAGGAAGATATGATTCAGTTCGGAGGGCATGCCATGGCGGCAGGACTTACCGTCGAAGCAGACCATATCGACGCATTGCGTGAAAGCCTTGAAAAATGGGCACAGGATAATATCAAAGAGGAAGTTTACCAGCCTGTATTAAAGGTTGAAGCGGAGCTTCATGTGGGTGACATAGACATCAATCTTATGAAAGAGCTTGAAAAGCTTGAGCCCTACGGCATGGGGAATCCCAGACCCCTTTTCGCTGATTTTGACATACAGGCTGAACAGGCACGTACAATGGGCAGAGATGGAAAGCATCTTCAGATGACATTTCCGGGCGGCTTCCGTGCAATCATGTGGAACCACGGTGATGATGTCCCTATGATTCAGTCCGGTGCCGTGGATATTGCATATGTTCCGGAAATCAATGAGTGGAACGGGATGCAGTCTGTTGAGGCACGCGTGTCCGAGCTTCGTGAAACAGAAAGCCGCAGAGTACCGCCAACAAGAGAAATACTGGCAGGAATTTACCGTGTAATTCGAAGCCGCGCGGGCGCTGAGCAGATGGCGCGCGGTACTGATATACAGCTGGCAGCTGCATGTGGTGTTTCAGGGTACACATATCGTCTTGCCATAAAGATTTTTGATGAACTCGGGCTCATGCAGCAAAAGGAAGACGGCGTATTTGTTCCCAACGCACCCGAAAAACGCTCACTGGAAGACTCGGAGACATTCCGCCGATGCAGCGAAAAATAAAATTTTTTGACAGCACGTTGTATTTTGTCCTCTTCAGGGCATTTATATAGGTGAAAGGTTCCTTAAGTAATCATTCAGCCGTAACAGCACACCGACATACCATACGGGTAATTTCTCGCTGCAGCTGATGAGGCAGCAATGTTTTACTAAGACACCCTTCACACAAACCGCCGAAGATGGAACTGTATTTTAAAAGACTCCGCAAGGAGTCGCGCGCAGCAGGGAAGTTCAGGCACACAAACGAACCAAAGTTTTACAGCATTAAAAGTATTGAAATTGACCTAGGGGAAAGTACGCCCCAAAACCGTACACCGCTCTTTGAACTGCAAAAATCGACAGCAAGGCCCGCACTCTGTAGAAGCTGCCCAAGGTG
>NZ_CDXDFU010000041.1:0-28054 GCF_978017985.1 Schwartzia sp. (in: firmicutes)
ACATCTCGGCGGACGGAAAAGCCACCGTAGAGAATGTGAACACTTCTAGCGAGAGCGCCAAGTCTCTCGTGGAGACGCGGGCGGCCACCACTACCTTCATCAACGCGGGGGCGGATATGCTGGCTTCCCAGGGCTTCCAGCAGGCAGCTAATGCCGTCGCCGTCGAAGCGGCGGAGCAGTCGAAAAACGGCTCGGACGGTGGAACGGGCGGCGGAGGCTTCACGCCCTTCGCGGCCTTCGGCGGTTCGTCCATGCGGGCGGAAAGCGGCTCTTATGTCGATACGCGTGGCTTCGGACTCAACATAGGCTTTGCCCGCGAGTTTTCCAACAGTCAGGGAAAACTGCTCTTCGGTCCGATTGTCGAGTACGGCGGAGGAAACTACGACAGCTATCTTGACAACGGCACCCACGGCGATGGCGGCGCCCACTATTTCGGGCTCGGCGTCATGGCGCGGCAGGTCAACCACGGCGGCTCCTATTACGAGGGGAGCCTGCGGGGCGGCCGCGTAACCTCCGACTACAAGAGTGACCTTGGCGGTATGGCGCGCGTGGACTACGACAGCGCGTCCAACTATTTCGCTGCGCACCTCGGCGTAGGCAAAGTCTTCGATATGGGAAACAACAACACCCTCGACGGTTATTTCAAATACTTCTTCAGCCATCAGGCTGGCGACACCACGACAATCCATATCGCGGGCATGGACGACGAGACGGGTGACTTCGACGCTGTGGACAGCCACCGCATCCGTTTCGGCGCAAGACTTACCCACAAAATCAACGATAAGAACAAACTCTACGGAGGGCTCGCCTACCAGTATGAGTTCGGCGGCGAGGCCAGGGCGCACTTCAACGGCATCGGCGCGCCGAGTCCCAGCGTGAAAGGAAGCAGCGGAATGCTGGAACTGGGCTGGCAGGTCAAGCCGGGAGAAGGCCCTCTGACCCTCGACCTCGGCGTTACGGGCTGGGCAGGAAAGCAAAGAGGTGGCAGCGTTCAGCTCGGCGCGACCTGGAGCTTCTGATACCGTATAAAAGAGCATATTGCCTGCACGGTCAATTTCAAGAATATATTTCGCCCCGGCTTCGGGGCGTTTCTTTTTGCTGTATACATTGAACGCTCTTTTCCGACACGGGATAAAAGTATACAATACTATATTAGGAAGGAAAGGGGGGAGCGGTTTTGGATTTTACCGGATTTCAGATTGCGTTTAAGGCTGTTGTGCCCGTGTTCGTCCTTATCGGCGTGGGGCTTGTTATCCGTCTGCGCAAGCTCTTGACGGACGATGAGCTGAAACGCGTGAACGGCATGGTGTTTCAGATATTCTTTTTCATCATGCTTTTTTACAGCACTTATACCACAAATATCCGACAGACCTTTCAGCCCCGGCTCATTGCCTTTGCGCTGTGCTCTCTTGCGGTTATATATCTTGTTCCCTTTTTCCTTGTGCCGAAGTTCGAGCCCACTGACAAAAGGCGCGGGGCAATGATTCAGGCAATATACCGCAGCAACTTCGTCCTTTTGGGCATACCTCTTGTGGCGAATCTTTTCGGAGAGGAAAATATCGCCGTTACCACCATGATGATAGCGGTGGTCGTGCCTA
The DNA here is from genome assembly GCF_978017985.1 of Schwartzia sp. (in: firmicutes). Taxonomy (NCBI): domain Bacteria; kingdom Bacillati; phylum Bacillota; class Negativicutes; order Selenomonadales; family Selenomonadaceae; genus Schwartzia; species Schwartzia sp. (in: firmicutes). The sequence continues at coordinate 1,599 of NZ_CDXDFU010000041.1, forward strand.
TCTATAATGTTCTCGGAGTTATGACGCTTGAGATTTTCCGCGGGGGAAAGGTTGCTCCTCTGCAGCTTTTCAAAAACGTCCTGAAAAATCCGATGATAGCAGGCGCTCTCTGCGGACTCGCTTTTCTCGTTCTCGGTATTCCTATTCCCAATGTTGTAATGAAGCCGCTTCATCAGATTTCGGTGGCTACGACGCCTATCGCCCTGATTATTCTCGGCGCATCCTTTCACCTCGGTACTACGGGCACGCACAGAAAACAGCTCATTGCCTGCATCATCAGCAGGCTGATTATTATTCCTGCCTTTGTGCTTTCGGCAGGCGCGTTCTTCGGATTCCGCGGGGTGGAGTTCGCTACCCTCATAGCCATTTTTGCTTCTCCATGCGCTGTGGCAGGCTTTGCGATGGCGCAGCAGATGGACAGCGATGCCGACCTGGCGGGAAACTGTGTGGTATTCACCACGGCGCTTTCATGCCTTACACTCTTTGGCTGGATTGTAATATTCCATTCGCTCGGTGTTTTGTGAAGTTTTTAACATGCCCTTCGAATATCCACGAAACAATGTGGATAAATCGAAGGGTTTTTCATTATTTTTGCAGGGTTATCCACAGTTATGCACATAGAACGGCTGTTTTGTGAATAAAATTGGGGATAACTTAGGAAAAAAACAGCTTTTGGCGGATAAATATTATTTTTTGTTAAAAGGAATAAACCCTATTGACAAAGTAGGATTTGCCAATTACAATATAAACATAGCAATTAACTATGTTATGTATGTTACCCAAAACAGGGAAGCCTGTTAAAGGGAGATTTGTACCGGGAGGCGTAATTAATGGGGAAAATTTATCAGAGTATCACGGAATTGATTGGCAACACGCCGCTGCTTCAGGCAAATAACTTCATCAAAAAGAACAAGCTTGAAGCAAACATTCTCGTCAAGCTGGAGTATTTCAATCCGGCAGGCAGCGTCAAGGACCGCATTGCCCGCGCAATGATCGAGGACGCAGAGAAAAAAGGAATCCTGACGAAGGACTCCGTTATTATCGAGCCGACCAGCGGCAACACAGGTATCGGTCTTGCGAGCTTCGCTGCGGCAAGAGGCTACCGTGCTATTCTCACCATGCCTGAGACAATGAGCATAGAGCGCCGCAATCTTTTGAAGGCTTACGGTGCTGAAATCGTTCTGACCGACGGTGCGAAGGGCATGAAGGGCGCTATTGCGAAGGCTGAGGAGCTTGCAGGAAAAATTCCGCATTCCTTCATTCCGTCGCAGTTCACGAACCCTGTAAATCCTGAAGCACATAAAAACACAACGGGTCCGGAAATCTGGGCAGATACGGACGGAAAGGTTGACGCTTTCATCGCGGGCGTAGGCACAGGCGGCACGCTCACAGGTGTCGGAGAATATCTGAAGGATAAAAATCCTGACGTGAAAATCATTGCCGTAGAGCCTGCTTCTTCGCCTGTTCTTTCAAAGGGTACCGCAGGCGCTCACAAGATTCAGGGTATTGGCGCGGGCTTTGTGCCTGATACGCTCAATACAGATGTGTATGATGAAGTCATTCCTGTCGTCAATGAGGATGCGTTCCATTACGGCCGTGAGTTCTCACAGACCGAGGGCGTGCTTATCGGAATTTCCTCCGGTGCTGCGCTGGCGGCTGCGGCACAGGTGGCAAAACGTCCTGAGTTCAAGGGAAAGACTATCGTAGTTCTTCTTCCGGACACAGGCGACCGCTACCTTTCCACGGAGCTTTTCGCTGACTGATTTCAAAAGAATAAAAAGCCTTCTCCGGAAGGAGAAGGCTTTTTATATGCTCTAAAACCGAACATACAGACGTGACATTTCCGCGAGCCATTGATTTTTAAGGCTTTCCGACATGCATAGAATAGTGGGATTTCCTGCCCATTGAAAAAAAGTAGCATTTTAGCAGAGAATAGAGTATGATTGATTATCATTGGTTAGTGTATTATAGGAGGGAATAAACGTGAGGATCGTCGTTGTGGGAGCAGGAAAGCTGGGATACAGTATTTCCGAGCTCTTGTCGCGTGAGCAGTATGAGGTCGTCCTTATTGACCGTGACGCGACCCGTCTGGAGGAGGCAAAGAACCGCCTCGATGTCCTGACTATTATGGCAAACGGTTCACATCCGCAGACCATGCAGGATATGGACGTAAAAAAGGCGGATGTCCTTATTGCCGTTACTGCAAGCGACGAGACGAACATGGTTAGCTGCATGCTGGCGAAAAAGGCAGGCATACGCCATACGGTAGCGCGCATCAGCGACCTTCTCTTCATCGAGCGTTCAAAGGACGAGGTAAAGAAGATGTTCGGCATCGACCTCCTTTTGATGCCGGAATATATTGCTGCCCGCGAAATAAACCGTATTCTCATGACGCCGGCGGCTCTCAACGTAGAAGATTTTGCCGACGGCAAGGTACGTCTTTTTGAGACGAAGGTTCAGGCGGATTCGAAATATGCGGGCGTACCCTTGAAGAAGCTCAATATGCCTCCGTCCATTCTGGCAGGCATGATATTCCGCGACCATAGAATGATTATTCCTCACGGCGATGACTGCATGATGCCGGGGGATAACGCATACTTTATCGGAAGCACGAAGGATATTGAGGCATTCAGCCAGAATTTCGTGCGCCGCGAAGCGAGAAAACTGGAGCGTGTGCTTATTATCGGCGCGGGCCGTACGGGCCGTTCCCTTGCGACCATGCTGGACAGGCAGGGCGTAAACGTAAAAATTATAGATAATGACCGCGACCGCTCACAGATGGCGGCGGAACGCCTCAAAAACGGCGGTATTTCCATTTACGGAGACGGAACGAATATCGACCTTCTGAACGAGGAATCGGTGAGCGCGGCAGATGTTGTCGTATGCCTTACGCAGGACGACAAACTCAACATGATGATGGCACTTCTCGCGAAGCATCTGGGTGCCCGCGAAACCGTCGTCCGTGTGGCAAGAAGCGAGTACAACGACCTCATGGAGAAGGTCGGTATTGATATAGTTATTTCCGCGCGCCTTTTGGCTGCCAGCGAGGTTCTGGCATTCGTGCGCCGCGGCGGCGTAGTCTCCGTATCGCTTCTTGAGGGTGCGCAGGCGGAGGCAGTAGAGGTAATCGTGCAGGAAAAAGCGCCTGTTGCAAACCGTCCGCTGAAGGAAGTCCGTGTTCCGAAGGAATGTCTGGTATGCGCATACGTGCGCAACGGAGAAGCCGTCATTCCTAACGGTGATTCAGTACTGCTGCCGGGCGACAGGGCCGTGCTTTTCATTCAGCCGAAATTTTCGCAGAAGGTCATGTCGTATTTCAAGAGAGGGTAAAGCGTCATGAGTATCCGGCTGATTTCTTATCTCCTGGGACAGATATCTGTGCTGGCCGGGGTTTCCATGCTTATTCCGCTGGTTTATACAGTGATAAGGCATACCGCGGAAATGCCGGCTTTTTTCACGTCTGCGATAGTAGTGCTGTGTCTGGGAGAGATTTTTATTTTTCTCGGAAAACATCACCCTGACAGAATGCAGGTGCTGGACGGAGCGGCACTGATGTTCATAGGGGCGGGAGTTCTTTCCCTATATGGTATGCTCCCCTATGTCCTGTCGGGAAATCTTTCGGCAGTAGATGCCTTTTTCGAGAGTGTGTCCAACTTCACAACCACGGGAATCACGTTCTTTACGCAGGACAGCCCGTATTCACTGCGCTTCTGGGGTGGCTTCATAAGCTGGCTGGGAGGGCTTTGTTTTGTTATCATTCTTGTTACCATACTGCCGCAGGTCGTAGGCGGCTTCGGACTGACGCTTTCCCGCGAGCAGAACCTCATGTTCAGCCCTGTGCTGGGGCGCATGCGCCGCATGGCAGGAAAGGCTGCCTTGTTGTATTTGGGGCTTACGGTTTTCACGACATTATTGTACTATCTTGCAGACCTTGGCCCACTTGATTCGCTTTTGGCGGCAATGCTGACACTCTCTACAAACGGAGGCAGCCAGCAGATGGGCTTTATCGCGCGAAACAGTATTGCCCTTGAAATGGCGGCAATGATTGCCATGCTTATTGCCAGCACGAACTTTCTCCTTCTCTGGCAGGCTATACATCACCGTTCCTTCCGTGAATTTTTCAGCGATGTGGAGCTTCGTGTATTCCTTGTAATGGTGATGATTTTTACCCTTGTGGTGGCATGGCACCTGAACTGGACAGGCACATACGATGTTTCGGACAGCCTGCGTTACTCCGCGTTTGCGGTTATTTCCTTTGCTTCAACCAGCGGTTTTATCGCGGCCCCTGTGGAGAACTGGCCGGATTTTGACCGCTTTGTACTGCTTTTGCTTGTATTCGTTGGCGGCTGCATCGGTTCGTCTACAGGAGGACTCAAGGTAAAACGCTTCCTTATCCTGTTCAAAATGGCCATGGCGGAGGCGGAGCGTACCCTGCACCCTCACATGGTGGCGGATATCCACGTGGGTGAGCAGCATATTTCACGCACGAGTGTCCTTCGTGTGCTCTGCTACTTCTTCCTGTTCCTTGCAACCTTTTACGTTTTTATACTGTTTTTGACACTTGTTGACATATCCATGCCGGAGGCGGCGGGTATAGCAGTAGGTATGCTTTCCAGCGTAGGTACGGCATCGGGCCTTTACGGACATGAGGTGCTTATGGAGCTGCCGGGCTGGACGAAGCTGGGCTGCTGCTTTTTCATGCTCCTCGGACGGCTTCAGATTTTCGGAATACTTCTTCTGGCTTCTGGCAGTTCGCGCCGTTCGGAAAATAACTGGTAAAGGAGGCGGGCTTCAATGGATATTCGTGTTGTAGCACAGATATTGGGAACGCTCGCCTACTGCGTGAGCGCGGCAATGATGATTCCACTGGCGTATGCCGTTTACGCTGTGGAGGGCGAAGCGGCAGGCATATTTTTCTGCTCGTCCTTCGTGAGCCTTCTGCTTGGCGGTTGGCTTCGTCAGAACGGTCTGACTCCTGACCGTGATTTTACCCTCAGAGAGGGCATTGCGGTTACAACCCTTGGCTGGCTTATGGTTTCCGTTCTTTCCATGCAGCCCTATTATTTCGGCGGCTGGCTGAATTTCCTGGACAGTATTACGGAGTCAATCTCGGGTCTTTCGGGCACGGGCGCAACAGTCATGGACGTTCTCGACCATCTTCCCAGAAGCCTCCTGCTCTGGCGCAGTCTTACCAACTGGGTTGGAGGCCTCGGTATCATCGTCATATTTATGGCGCTCCTTCCGCAGTTCGGACGCGGCGCCGTCTACATGATGCAGGCGGAGTCCACAGGACCGACAAAGGAACGCCAGCTCCCACGAATAAAGGACAATGCGGCGGCACTGTTCAAAATCTATCTGTCCTTTACCGTAGTATGCGGTATAGTCTACGTCCTTTGCGGAATGCCCCTGTATGACGCGGTCAATCACGCACTGACCACCATAGCTACAGGCGGATTTTCCACCCAGGGCAGCAGCTTTATCTATTACGACAATCCGCTCCTTGAGGCGTGGGCAGTCTTTTTTATGGTTATAGCCAGTGGCAGCTTCGGAATGTACGTCATGGCATGGCGCCATGGCGGCAAGATAATACTCAGAAACACCGAGTTCAAGGTGTTTTTGGCAGTATTTGCAGTGGCGACTGTACTCGTTACCGCAGACCTTGTCACAGAGATGGGCATGGATATTCCGCAGTCCCTCAGGTACGCGTCTTTTCAGGTGGCCGCGCTTTTCTCCACCACGGGATATGTATCAAACGACTTTGACCTGTGGCCGTCTTTTTCAAAATCCGTGCTGCTGTTTTTGATGTTTGTTGGCGGATGCGGCGGTTCCACGGCTGGCGGACTCAAAGTCATGCGCCTCGTCGTTCTCATCAAGATGGTCAAAGCGGCGGCGTGGCAGAAGCTTCATCCGCAGATTGTCGCCCACGTGCGCATGAACGGAAATATCATGCCGCCTGAGGTGCTCTATGGTATCGCGCGCCACTTCTTCATCTATGTAATGCTTGACGTGCTTTTTGCCTTTGCCATGATACTGGACGGTATCTCCATGATTGACGCGGTCAGCGTGGCAGTATCTACAATGGGAAGTGTCGGCCCGGGCTTCGGTATCGCGGGCGCGACCAGTACATACGCGCTTCTTCCTGATTTTTCAAAGGTAGTGGCGTGCTTTGCAATGTTCCTCGGACGTCTTGAGATTTTTACGGTACTGGCGTTGTTGCAGCCTGAGTTTTGGCGTTGGCACAAGGCCTGGTGATTTTTCCGTCATGCTGTGTCAGCGGACGCTCGACGTAGCGATATTGGTGCCGGTTCTTTTTCCGTCATGCTTTGTCACCAGCCGCTCGACGTAGTTTTAATACGTTGTCGCGACCGTGGCACGATTTTAAATAATTTTTTTATTGCATGAAAAATGATTTATTTAAGGCTGGCAGACGCCGGCCTTTTCTGTTATACTTTAGTTATCGTAACAATAACGGAGGCGATACAAATGCTTATCACGGGGGAACACAAACTTGCCATCGGACGTCTGGATCTTTCATCTATTAACACAGGCGCACGTAAAAGACTGGCACGTAAAATCGTGGACGTGGACAACGTGTATCTTTTGAATCTCAACAGGGAAAAGGGAATCCTGCTGGTGCTTGCCGTGGAGGGCGATACATGGAAGCTCATAGAGGACACGGCTGCCGATCCGCAGAAGGGCTTCAGCGAAATCTACCGCGAATCATCTATAGACCGTGAAGGCATTGAAATAATCGTACGCGCGGCACAGAGTCAGCTTGCGCGCTCTCCCGGACGCCCTGCCCAGTACAAGGACGCTCAGGAGGGACAGGAAATTTTTGTCGCTCATATATATGAAGGAAAACCAATCCGTCAGATTGCGAAGGAAATGCATATGAGCCCGTCGACAGTACAGAAAATATTAAACCGCGTGCGGCTCCATGTGGCGGACGACCTTGTAAACGGAGTCCTGCCCCTTGACCCCGAGTCGGGAACATACGCGCAGAGTCTTGAGGTTCTCCGCTGGGCGGTAAAGAACAGCACAGGGGAAAAGCAGGATAAATATCGCACATTTTTGCACAGTGTTTTAATGTAATCCATATGTTACAAAAATAACGACATAAACGTGATACTGGTACTAGGGAGAATCGTATCGCGTATATCGGGGAGGATGGATTCAATGAAACGAATATGCTTCTGCCTGCTGTGCCTCTGGCTGCTTTTGCCTGCAGGCGGACATGCGGCGTCCATGATGGAGGCGGCGTATTGGGAAGCAAGGGCGGGCTCTCTGGGTGATGTTCAGGTGGCGACCCGTGAGGAAATACGGGGAATGAACGCAGCCATACGCGAAAAGGACGACTTTTCTGTAGACCTTGCGACATATCCCGAGGAGCTTTCCGCGGAAACGGTACGGGGCTTCATAAGGGAACTTACCCCTTCAGGCGCGGGACTCTCCACACGGGACGAAAACGGAGCAGAGCACCGCGTAACACCTCAGGACGAAGAAGAGCTGCTTTCTCTTCGCGGTGATGATGACAGTACAAAGCCGGTGGCGGTGCGTTATGCAGTTACGGTTACACGCACAAACCTTCGCTTTCTTCCTACGGAGCAGGCATGGTTTGATGCCGCAGGCTCCAGAAAAGAAGACCGCCTGCAGGGGACTGCGGCTGATCCGGCAGAGCCTGTTGCTGTTCTCGCTGACAGCGAAGATAAAAAATACTGCTTTGTGCAGATGAGAAACTACAGGGGCTGGGTGGAGAAAAAAACTCTCGCCTTTACAGATCGTGCGGTATGGCTCTCATATGTATCCCCCGACAGATTCCTCGTGGTGACGGCGAATCTCGCCACGGTACAGACGCACGGAGACCATAAGGAAATATTCCAGATGGGAAGCCGTATTCCGCTGCTGGGACATGCATGGCAGGTGTGGACGGTTCGTATACCCCGCGCTGATGCCTCGGGACGACTGGAGGAACAGAAGGTTGCAATCCCTCATGATGTGAAAATGTTCCACGAAGGATATCTTTCGTACACTACAAACAATCTCGTGCGCCAGTCCTTCCGCTTCATCGGCGATGTGTACGGCTGGGGCGGGCTTGATAACAGCGTGGACAGCTCCGCGCTGGCAGCAGATGTCTACAGAACTGTAGGCATAGAGCTGCCCCGTGACAGTGCAAGACAGGAAATGGCAATGAGCCATATTGTTAAGCTTCCGGAGATACTCACGGAGGCAGAACGTATCCCTGTAATAGCCACGGCTATGCCGGGCAGCCTTCTCTTCCAGCCGGGACAGGTCTCCGTGCTTCTCGGAACTACTACAGAAGGAAAGCCAATGGTGCTGCAGGCGCTCTACAGCTACGGAACAAAGGGAACTAACGGCGACGAGGTACAGTACCCCTGCCGTGTGCTCCTTTCCAGCCTGAACCTCCTCGGTGAAGACGGCAGAACCTTCTGCCGCAGACTCACAAGCGTGGGAACTATGATACCTGAATAAAGAATAATTTTAACAATAAAGAGGTTCATCGACTCATTCGAGCCAATGAACCTCTTTTTCGTTTACGTCGTCTTATTCCTGAACAGCCAGCCTGCAAATGGCAGGGTGATAAATGCCACGGTGAGCATTGGAATGAAGTCGTGGTAGATGTTTTTTAATCCCGCGCCTTCGAGGTAGATGCGTCTGAGCGCGTCTGTGGCAAATCGCAGCGGGTCTGCGTAGGTGAGTATCTGCAGAGCCTCAGGCATGTTGTGTATTGGTGTAGCTATGCCCGAGAGAAGCGACAGAGGCAGAAGCAGTACGAATACGTATACAAGCACCTGCTGCATGCTGTTGGATATGGCGGATATGGTGAGTCCTATACCCGTCGAGCTGAGTATGAATATGAACAGCGTGAGGTACATAAGAGGCACCGAGCCCGAGAATGGAATCCTGAACAGGAACAGGGCCAGCATAAACAGCACCGTGCTCTGGAACATTCCGATAAGCATTGGCGGCAGTGCTTTTCCTACTAAAATTTCGAACTGTGAAAAGGGAGCGACGAGAAGCTGGTCAAATGTTCCCTGCTCGCGTTCCTTTGCAATGGAAAGCCCTGCAAGCATGATTACCTGAGTGAAGCTGATCAGACCGATAAGTCCCGGCAGGAACGCCCAGCGTGTTGTCTGGTTGGGATTGTACCATATACGGGTAATAAGCTCTATTGGCGGATTGCCGAGAGATTCCGCGTTCCACGCGGCGGTGATGCGCCCGAAGTAGGACGCGGTAAGTCCCGCGGTCATGGTGTTCCGTCCGTCGGTGATGAGCTGCACGGGAGCAGGCTCGTTAAGTGACAGCTTCGAGGTGAAGTCCGTGGGAATGACGAGCACCGCCATAGCCGTTTCATCGTACATTACCTTTTCTATATCGTAGGTGGAGTTCAGCGTAGCGACCCGTGTGAATGCGTTGGTGCCGTCTATGTGGGCTATGAGGCTCCGGCTTTCCTTCGTGTGGCTCATATCCAGTACTGCAAAGGGCACGTTGTCCAGGTTATAGGTGGCGCCGTAGCCGAAAAGAATGCCCTGCATAAGAACAGGCACAAGAAGAAGCTGCCGCGCGGTTTTGTCCTTGAAGGTGGCGAGAAGCTCCTTTTCGCATATAAACCTGAGGTGCATAAGGAAGACGCGCAGACTGTCGAGATTCATTCCTCCACCTTCTTTCTTGTGATATGGAAGGCAAGCCCGATAAAGAATACGGCATATCCCATGAGGATAAGGCCGTTCTTGATAAGAAGCGGATAGTTGTTGCCCGCAAGGAAAAGCGATTTAAGCAAAATCAGATAATACGTTGTCGGAAGTATCTTGCTTATTATCTGAATAGCAAAGGGCTGCGAATGAAGGTCAAAGAGGAAGCCGGATACCATTACCGAGGGCATGAAGCTCACAAGCAGGGCGAGCTGGCACGCGTTGAACTGGTTTTTCGTTATCGCGGAAATGACGAGCCCTATGCCCAGAGCCACGATAAGGTAGAGCATTGATACACCCAGTATGAGTATAAGGGAGCCGCGCAGGGGAACCTCGTAGAGATAGTGCCCTGCCACAAGACACAGAATCATACCTGCCATTGCAACGAAAAAGTAAGGAATCATTTTTGCCAGTATAAGCTCTGCCGCCTGTACGGGAGTGACAAAAAGGGATTCAAAGGTGCCGCGCTCCCACTCGCGGGCCATGACGACGGCCGTAAGGAATACGCCCACGATAGTCATTATGAGCATGATAAGTCCCGGCACGAAGAACCACGCGCTTGTATTTGCGTCGTTGAACCACATACGGCTGACGATTACCGCGCCCCTTGCGCTGCCCTGACGTTTTATGAGCCAATCGGAAAGGCCCGTTTCAAGGTAGCCCTGAACGGTCAAAGAGGTTGTGGTTTCTACGCCGTATAATATCGCCTGCATTTTCGCTTCATTGGAGGCGAGTTTTTTCGTGAAATCCGAGGGGATATAAAGTATTACGTCTGCCTTGCGCTGCTCCATGAGTTCTTTGGCTTCGTGCATGGACGTGACATAGCGGGGCTCGAAATAGTCGGAGCCTGTGAGGAAGCTCACGCTGTCCTGCGCCGTGGGTGACGGGTCCTCGAGCACGACGGCGGTGGGCACGTTCTTTACGTCAAGGGATATGCCGTAGCCTATGAGCAGTATGAGGACGAGAGGCAGCGCAATGCCCAGAAGAAGGCTGCTGTTGTCGCGGCTCAGCTGCAGAAATTCCTTGTAGACAAGAGCGCGCAGACGGCGGAAGAAGTCAGGAAGATTTTCCATTGTCTCCCTCCTTTCTGCCGTTTTCGACAATAGTGATGAAGATTTCGTTCATAGGCGCGTTTTTAAGCCCCAGCTCATCACGTATACGCTCGGGGCTGCCTATGGCAAACAGCCGTCCCTGGTCCTGTATCATGATACGGTCGCAGTATTCGGCTTCTTCCATGAAATGGGTAGTGATTATGATGGTCGTTCCCTGAGCCGAAAGGTCTGTTATCTGACGCCAGAACTGGCGGCGTGCCAGCGGGTCAATGCCGCTTGTGGGCTCGTCAAGGAACAATATTTTCGGCCTGTGCATGAGAGCCGCAGCCATTGAAAGACGCTGCTTGTAGCCTCCGGGGAGAGCTTCCGCGGCGTCGTTTTCGCGTCCGTTAAGGGAAAATTCGTCGATAACTTCTTCTATGCGTTTTTTCAGAGTTTCGCCCGAAAGCCCGTACGCGCCTCCAAAGAACCGCAGATTTTCCATGACACTGAGGTTGCCGTAGAGTGAGAATTTCTGCGCTACATAGCCGAGGTTTGCCCGGGCTTTTGTACGCGACTCAGCAAGATCAACTCCTGCCACATTGAGGTAACCGCTGGTGGCGGGGAGAAGTCCGCAGAGCATTCGGAAGGTGGTGGTTTTTCCCGCGCCGTTCGGTCCGAGGAGCCCGAAAATTTCACCCCTGTGCACGGAAAATGAGGTGTTTGCCACGGCGGTGAAATCTCCGAATTTTCTTATGAGGTTTTTGACCTCGATATCCACGGGCATTTCCTCGCGGGAAATCTCGTATTTCTGGTTTTTCAGTGTTTCGCTGTTATTTTTCGCGGAAGGCATTAACGGGTCGGGGTTTTCCTTCATGTCCTTATGGAGGAGCAGCATAAAGCCGTCCTCAAGGCGCTCGGGAACAGCCTCTGCCGTGAGGGAAAAATCACTGAGGACAGGGCTGTCCTCTGTGCCGTTTTTTATGAAGCGGACACGGCCCCCGTCGGGGACGGCATCTGTTATATGCTCTGTGTCGTCCAGCAAAAGGCTCTGGAGCACGCGGGTGGGGAGATTTTCAGGGGGACTTACGGAGTAGCAGCAGTCTTTCGCGAGAGCGCGCACTTCGGCGGGGGTGCCCTGCATGAGAACGCGTCCGCGGTTCATGATGAATACGTCGGCGCACATTTCTGCTTCGTCCATGTAGGAGGTGTTTACGAGTATCGAAATAGGATCGCTTTCAACCAGTGTTTTCAGTATTTCCCAGAGCTCGCGCCTGGACAACGGGTCTACACCCACTGTGGGCTCGTCAAGAAGCAGCAGGGAAGGAGAGCGCACGAGAGTACATGCGAGACCGAGCTTCTGCTTCATGCCTCCCGAGAGCTTTCCCGCAAGGCGCTTTGTAAAGGGTGTCAGTCCCGTCATTTTCAAAAGGCGTTCGAAGCGTTCGGGGCGTATTTCCTGTGGTATGCCGTGAAGGTCTGAGTAAAGGTCGAGGTTTTCCTGCACGGATAAATCCTCGTAAAGACCGAATTTCTGCGGCATATAGCTGAGCTCGTCCTGAACCGCCTGCGGGGTCTCCACTACGTTCTTTCCAAGCACGGTGAGAGTGCCTTCCGTAGGCACCATCAGCCCCGCGACAAGGCGCATAAGGGTAGTCTTTCCCGAGCCGTCGGGGCCTATCAGTGCGGAGAGGACACCTTTTTTTACCTGTATATCCAGAGAAGCAAGCGCTGTGACAGGGGCTCCGTTTTTCGGCTGAAAGACCTTTGTAAGATGTTCAGTTTTAATTACGTATTCCTGCCGCGCGTCCATCAGAAATCCACCCGAACCGTTGCAGGCATACCGAGTCTGAGGATATTTTCCGGGTCGTCGAGATAGACGCGGACCTCGTAGAGAAGAGATGTACGAAGCTCGTCCGTCTGAACTGTCTTCGGTGTGAACTCGGCGGAGGAGGAAATATATCCTATCTGTCCTTTTATGGATTTATCCTTGAAGCTGTCGATGGTTACGGTGGCGTTCTGCCCTTCCTTTACTCGTCCGAGGTCGCTTTCCTTGACGTAGACGCGCACCCATTTTTTGTCCAGTAGGGACAGCTTGTAAACGGGAGCGGATGGAGAAACCATGTCGCCCACCTCGCGCATGCGCGAACGGATAACACCGTCGCAGGGAGCCTTCATCTCCGCTTCGGTGATGAGATATTCGATATGTGCCTGCTGCTGCTTCAGCGCTTCAAGCTGAGCCTCGCCTGCAGCTATATCCTCTGCACGGGGGCCTGTTACGGCTTCCTCGTACGCGCGGCGTGCCGCTTCTGTCTGCGCCCGTGCGGCGTCAGCCTGCGAAATGGCACTGTCGAGCTCCTGGTCGCTTATTCCGCGTACGTCATCATAGACCTTCTGCTTGCGCTCCAACACGCTCTGGGCGAGCATGGAGGCTGCCTCTGCCTGACGGACCTTTTCTGCCGCCTGCTCGATTTCCTCGGGGCGTGTTCCGTTGTGCAGCTTATCAACCGCGCTCTGCTGCGCCAGAACCTGCGCCTTTGTCTGGGCGAGCTGGATTGCAAGGTCCCGTGTCTCTATACGTCCGAGGGGCTGGCCTTTTACTACATGGTCTCCCTCTTCCACAAGCAGCGATTCTATTCTGTCGCTGGAGCGGAAGGCAAGAGTAACCTCGCGCACATCTACGTTTCCTGATAAGGTCAAATGATGCGCGGCTTCCTGTTTGCTGTTTCTGTCATTGATAAACCAACAAACGGCTCCTACAAGAACGACTGCGATGATAACGGCAATCCATAAACGCTTCTTTTCCATGCTGCCCCTCTCCGTTTCTGAATATTTTGTTAAGTTAAGATAAGATAAGTATAGCATAATGGGGCATAAATTGCTTTATCTTTCTTTGCAAAATTTGCAGGAGAAAATTGCTTTATAGCGAATATAAATAAGTGCAGATGTTTTGCTTAAGAAGCTTTTTGGTTTGTTCCCGCAGAGGAGAAAGAGTGTATGCAGCAGAAGATTTTCAAGCTCTTTTTTGATGAAAGCACACTAAAGGATAAGGAAGAAAAGGAGCTAAAAGGTTACATCAAAGAGATAAAATCTCTCGTTGAAAAGCCCGAGGTGAAGTGCGGCTTTTTGAAGGTCATGTTTCAGGGGATTTTTCTGCCCGAGGCGGAGAGAATAACAAAGCTTTTGCAGAAGCAGCTTCCAAAGACAGAGGTCGTCGGCGTATCCAAAACTTATTTTGAAAAGATGAAGGGACGCCGGTATATAGAACTCTGTCTTTACTTAACGGAAAAATCCGTTATAACTGCCATAGACTACAAAGGAGTACCTGAAGATTTCGCTGCCCTTGGTGAGGAGATAGGGCAGCGGCTGGCGGAGACAGAGAACCTCAAGGCTGTGGAGCTTTATGTATCCGGCCTTTATACGGAGTTTATACGGCTCATAGAAAAAATGAGCGACACGGTTCCGAGCATTCCCGTGTTCGGAGCCATTGCGGGCATGTTCTACCGCTACAGGGACGAGCTGCTGCAGGAATCTCTTTTCGAGATGATAGCGAGAGAGCTTTCCATGCAGATGCCGTCCTCCAGACAGAGGGTTCCGTCGGGTTACCGCAAAATAGCGGACGCGGTTTACTTTGACCTTCCCGTTGCTATGGGAGAGGCGGAGGACGCCGAGGAGATGAACCGTATTTTTTCGGGCTTCATGAAAAAGCTTGAGGACGAATATGACCTCACGATGGAGCAGTATATCATCACCGACAGCGGAATGCATGAGGGCATTCTTCTGATTCTTTTCTGCGGTGAGGAGCTTTATGCCCACGCGGAGCATGTACTGGGCTGGAAGCAGCTGGGAAAAGAAATGGTCATCACCGAAACCTTCGGAAACAACTGCCTTGCGAAAATCGACGACGAGCCTGCCACGGATATTTACAGGCGCTATCTTGGCGTAGAGCCGGGAAAAACACTGTTTTTCGCCAATATTTTTGAGTTCCCCATGGTAATCGAGAGAGATGGAGTACGGCTTGCACGCGTACCGTTTTTCTACGACAGCAGGCACCGCCTGTACATGACGGGAGACGTGCATGAGGGCGAACGCATCAGGCTTGCGTATGGCAATCCGCAGGAGATTATACAGGAATCCTGGCGGTCAAGCCTCAGCATGGAGATATTTGCGCCGCAGGCTGTTATTTTAAGCGTCTGTACAAACCGTCAGTCATTCCTTGGCGAAAGCGTGGGCATGGAAATGCAGGCATTCGAACGTCTTGTGCCGGAGTGCAGCATGATGTTCGGACAGGCTGAAATATTCCGTCAGCACAAAAAGGGCGGTATTTTCACAAATACTCTCGTTGCTTTGGGACTCCGCGAGGGCGAAGCGCAGCTTGCCTTTGAGGAAGAGGAGCTGCCACACGAAGAAAGCCCTGTTACGATAATTCCTCTCGCTACCCGTCTCGCCACATTCCTTGACGCTACCATAAAGGAGCTGGAGGAAAAGAATGACGCTCTTGAGGAAATGGCGCACGCGCTGGCGGATAAAACACAGGAGTACGGGCATCTGGTGGAAAAGGCTGATGCGGCAAATATTGCGAAATCCCAGTTCCTTTCCAACATGAGCCATGAAATCCGTACGCCTATCAACGCCGTCCTCGGTATGGACGAGATGATTCTCCGCGAGACGAAGGAACCCTTTACCCGCGAATACGCGGAAAATATCCGCGGCGCCGGCAACAGCCTTCTTTCTCTTATCAATGATATCCTCGACTTCTCAAAAATCGAGTCGGGCCGCATGGATATCATTCCTGTTGAGTACGCATTGAGTTCCGTGCTGAACGATATCATGAATATGCTAAGCAAGCGTGCGGGCGACAAGGGACTTCGTTTCATTATCGAGGTCGACCCGTTCCTGCCAAGCGTAATCAAGGGCGACGAGATACGCATAAAACAAATTCTGACTAATATCATAACCAATGGCATAAAATACACGGAAAAGGGACAGATAACCCTGCGCGTCCGTGAGAAATCGCGCCACGACGGAAATGTGCTCCTGTATTTTGAGGTAAAGGACACAGGCATCGGAATCAAAAAAGAGGATATTCCGAAGCTCTTCTCTGCCTTTGAGCGCATAGAGGAGGAACGCAACCGTACCATCGAGGGTACGGGCCTCGGCATGAATATCACCCAGCGGCTGCTTGCTCTCATGGGAACGAAGCTGCAGGTGGAGAGTACATACGGCAAGGGCTCTAAGTTTTTCTTCGAGCTGGAGCAGCCCATCATGGACGACACACCTATGGGCAACTTCTCCGACGCAGTCCGCAGAATGATGCAGAACGAGGTATATCATGAAAGCTTCACGGCACCGTCGGCGCATATCCTTGTGGTTGATGATACGGAAATGAACCTTACTGTCGTAAAGGGGCTTTTGAAGCAGACAAAGCTCAATATCGACACCGCAAACAGCGGCGCGGAAGCACTGCGCCTTATGGACAGACGCGAATACGACGTTGTATTCCTCGACCACCGTATGCCTATCATGGACGGTATTGAAACCCTGCGGGCATTCAAAGAAGGAAACTTTGAGCACAACAAAACAACCCCCGTGATATCCCTTACGGCAAATGCTGTGTCGGGCGCGCGGGAAATGTACATGAAGGAAGGCTTTACTGACTACCTCACGAAGCCAATAAACAGCCATCAGCTTGAGGCAATGCTGGTGAAATACCTGCCGCCTGAAAAGGTGAAGGTCTCCATGGTGGAGCAGAACGCGGAAGAGGAAGAGGCACTGCCGAACTGGCTCTTCGGTATGCGTGACCTTGACGTAAAGTCAGGTGTCGAAAACTGCGGCAGCTCCACGGCGTATATCTCCACACTGAAGGTGTTCTATGAGTCCATTCCGGACACGCTGCGCGAAATACAGGATTCCTTTGATAAGGAGGACTGGAAAAACTACACCATCAAGGTGCACGCATTAAAGAGCACCTCGCGCATTATCGGTGCAAACGAGCTGAGCGAGCGTGCGAAACGTCTCGAAAACGCGGGTAACGCCGGCTATATCGAGGAAATCAAAAAGGATACGGAGGCAATGCTTGACCTCTACAGGAGCTATCAGAAGCTGCTCTCCATGCTGGGCTCGGATGAAAAAGAGGACAGCGACAAGCCGCTTATCAGTGACGCGGAGCTTAATGAAGCCATCGGAACCATTAAAGAGCTTGTGGAGCAGTTTGACTACGACAGCCTGGGCTATGTGTTCGAGGAACTGGCGGAGTACAGTCTCCCTGCCGAAGTAAAGGAATGGATGGAGAAGGTAAAGACCGCTGCCATGAAGCCTGACTGGGACGAGGCAAAACGCCTTTTGAAAGAAGGAAGCGGTGATGCGTAATGAAACGGTGGAAAACAGCGTTTTCAGGAAAATATGTCATCGTTCTCCTTATTCTTATATTTCTTGTGGCAGCCGCGGGAGTTATCCTGAGCTTTGCGGAGTCGGAGCAGGACGACCGTCCCGTGGTGGGCATTATTCTGCCCGAGCAGTACGCGGATATGATTCCGGCGAAGGACCAGCACGATGGAATCATGAAAGCATGCGAAGCCATGAATATGAAGCTCATCGTCAGGGAAAATAAGGATATACTTGAGATTGAAAAAGATGTAAAGGCCTTGTACGAGGAAGGTGCGGGAATGATATTCCTCTCTACGCCCTTTTACGTGCAGGCGGCAGTCTATATTGTGGGAGATTATCCCGACATTGCTTTTTCCACCTCCACGCCCCAAAAGTATGCCCGCAACATGACGGGTTATTTCATACGCATGTTTGAGGGGCGCTATATGGCCGGAGTCGCGGCGGGACTCAAGACAAAGACAGGTGTAATAGGATATTACGCGCTGAAAGAAACAGGACTCGTCCGGGGTGACATCAACGCCTTCACTCTCGGGGTACAGGCGGTCAACCCTGATGCTAAGGTTGTCCTTATCCTTGGCAATGGAATGTACGATTTGAGCAAGATGGAAAAAGATGTGAAGGCTGCTGTAACAGAAAGAAATATAGATGTCATAACATATCAGCTTAATGAAACTGTCGTGGAAAAGGTGGCAGATGAGCTTGGAATATATTACATAGGGGCATTTTCTCCCTCCGGGTCAAAGAGCCCCTTCCACCTGTTTGATGTATGCATAAGCTGGGAAGCGTATTTTAAGGATATGCTGAACAGCTACAACAAGGGTGAGCTTAACTATATTCACACCCATTGGACCGGCATGGAAGCTGACACGGTTTACCTTACGGAATTTGCCGAAGGCGTGACGCCCGAAATGATAAATGCCGTGAAGGAACAGAGAAAGAGAATAGACAAAGGGGAGTTTATCTTTACAGGCCCCATCTACGACGATAAGGGTGTTCTGCGTGTAGAAAAAGATGATGTCATACCTGACAGCGCCATGTTTACGAATATGGGCTGGTATGTGAAGGGAGTGGAGCGCTTTGAACAATGAATGGTTCCACTTCGAATCCGAGGAAGTACGAAACAGATTTTTGCGGCGGATAACAATAGAATTCGCGCTGCTTTTCCTTCTCCTCACAGGTCTGGGCTTTATGCTTCAGACGAAGGTCGTCGGACTTTTGAACGCCTCCCTTGAGGACAGTCTCGCCCGCAGGGCGGAAGACGTGTCGCTTCTTCTGGAGTCGCGGTTTCACATGGAGACAGGGGAGCTTGAAAAGGCTGCTGCTGCCGCGGCGGTGCACCCGGAGGATATTCCCATCATACTGGAGCATCTCAAGGGGGATTCCGACGAGGTAGGCGTGTTTTACGGACGGGAGCGCTTTGATACTGAGCGGACCGTCAACTGCGTAAATTTCCCCGGTCTCGTTCAGGTCTTTTTGGGGTATCCCACCACGGCCTATTCACGTGATTACGGTATTGTGTTTGCCGTGCCTGTAATGCGCGGGTCGAACGTGCAGGGCGTTTTCTACAGATTTTACAAGAAGGAAAATCTGGCGAGGGAGTTCAGCATATCAAGGTTCAATCGCAACGCGGCGAGATTTTTTGTCTGCACCGATGACAACACGCTCGTAATGCCTTACGAAATATACTCAGGCGATGCCACAGGGCCGTTCTTCGATGAGGCGAACTACGACGGCTTCGTGGCTGTAGGTGAAATGCTGAAAACCACGAAGGCTGCGGCGCAGTATTACGACGGAGGCAGCGGAAGATATTTCCTCATGTCGGCGGATCTGCCCCGCACGCATCTCCGGGTTCTGGGCTATGTGCCGTGGGAAGCCGTGGCAGGAGACCAGTTCCATATATATGACCTTGTGCTGAGCGTATTTGTCCTGATGATGGTCATTTTCGTCATAATCAGCATGTACCTGTTCTATCAGCAGGCAAGAGCAGAGGAAAGTGACGAGCTGAGGCGTGCCAAATCGGCAGCCGAGGATGCACGGCGGATAGCTGACGATGCCAACCGCGCAAAGAGCGAGTTTTTGGCGAACATGAGCCACGAAATCCGCACACCTATAAACGCCGTACTCGGTCTCGACGAAATGATTCTCCGCGAAACCAAAGACGCGCAGACGCGCCAGTACGCAAAGGATATTTCCAGCGCCGGCAAGAGCCTTCTTGGACTTGTAAATGACATATTGGATTTTTCAAAAATTGCTGCTGGGAAAATGGACATTATTCCTGTAGAATATTCAATAGGATCAGTTATAAATGACCTTATAAATCTCGTACATGCCCGCGCCGAAGCAAAGGGGCTGGAGTTCAAGCTGGATATCGACAGTACCCTGCCCAGCATACTCAAGGGCGACGAGGTCCGCGTAAAGCAGGTCATCACAAACCTTTTGACCAACGCCGTAAAATACACGGAAAAGGGAAGCATCACCCTGGGCGTTCACTACGAACGCAAGACTGAAAAAATGATGATGCTTATCGTATCCGTAAAAGATACGGGAATCGGAATCAAGGAAGAGGACAAGGACAAGCTTTTCAACGCATTTGAGCGTATAGAGGAAGAGCGCAACCGTACCATTGAAGGCACGGGCCTCGGCATGAACATCACGAAACAGCTCCTGAAGCTCATGTACGGCTGGATGGGTGTAGACTCCGTCTACGGAGAAGGCTCCACCTTCACAGTTCACATACCGCAGGAGATTGTCAGCGAGGTTCCTCTGGGAGACTTCGATGCCGCCTACGCGGCTTCGCTGGCAAAGGTGAACGA
The DNA here is from genome assembly GCF_978017985.1 of Schwartzia sp. (in: firmicutes). Lineage (NCBI taxonomy): Bacteria > Bacillati > Bacillota > Negativicutes > Selenomonadales > Selenomonadaceae > Schwartzia > Schwartzia sp. (in: firmicutes). Next base: position 21,540 of record NZ_CDXDFU010000041.1, read on the forward strand.
GTACGAGGAAAGCTTCAAGGCACCCGACGCAAGGATTCTCATAGTAGACGATACGCCAATGAATCTTGAGGTTGCAAAGGGACTTCTGAAGCAGACAGAGATACACATAGATACCGCCGAAAGCGGACAGGAAGCCCTGGTTCTCATGGCTCAAAACGACTATGACGTAGTATTCCTCGACCACCGCATGCCTCACATGGACGGCATAGAAACACTGGCAAATTTCCTTGCCTCCGAAGGGACGAGAAACAAAAACATTCCTATGATATCCCTCACGGCAAATGCCGTATCGGGAGCGCGGGAGATGTATATAAAGGCAGGCTTTACAGACTACCTGACGAAGCCCATAAACAGCAGTCAGCTTGAAGCCATGCTAATGCAGTATCTCCCAAAGGATAAAATACAAAAAATCACGGCTGAAAAAATTACGGAGGAGCAGCCGCACGAGCTTCTGCCCGACTGGCTTTACTCCGTGGGGGATATACATCCCGAGGTTGGCCTTGCTAACTGCGGAGGCGCGGAGGAATATCTGGCAACGCTGAAGATTTTCTACGAAGCCATTTCCGAAGGGCATAAGGAAATCAGCCAATACTTCGATGAAAAGGACTGGAAGAACTACACGGTCAAGGTACACGCCCTGAAGAGCACCGCCCGCATCATCGGCGCGGAGGAGCTCAGCGAACGGGCTATGCGCCTTGAGGACGCCGGGAACGCCGGCTATATCGAAGAAATAGAAAGAGATACAGAGGCACTCCTTGCCCTGTATGACTCCTTCAGGGAAAAGCTGGAGCCTCTAGGCAGAAAAGAGGAGGACGAAAGCGAAAAACCCCTCATAGGAGAAAAGGAGCTTGATGAAGCAGTCGAAGCAATCCGCGAAATGGCAGAATCCTTCGATGACGACAGCATCAGCTTCATAATGGAAGAGCTCACGGCATACCGAATGCCTGAGGATAAAAAAGAATGGATAGAGGAGCTTCGGAAGGCCGCAGGCCGACCGGACTGGGATAAAGTAAAGGAATTGCTTGAAAGGAAAGCGTGACGGATATGGAAAAAAACATCTTATTTATCAGCAGCGGAACGTCCTTCATGGTAAACGCGGTAAGAAAAAATCTTAAGGCGGCGGGATTCAACCTCATCGACATAACACCTACGCTGGAGGAAATCGACGCCCACGCGGAGGACACGGATCTCTATGTATTTTTCCTGGGAGATTTTGTTGCGCAGATACCCAGTGTCCTTGCGCACCTGGGAGAAATATGCACCGAGCGGGAGAAAATGCTCGTGCTTTTGGGCAACCCTGTGGAGTTCGGCACGGTTGAGGAAACAATACCGTCGGCACTTCTGGCTGCGCGCTTCGAGCGTCCCTTTGACATGCAGGACCTCATAGACGAGCTTGACCATCTGCTTGAAATCAACTCCGACAACTCGCGCCGCAAGAGCATACTGCTTGTAGACGATGACAGCGCGTTTTTGAAAATGGTAAAGGGCTGGCTTATGAGCTATTATCGCGTTACAATAGTAACAAGCGGCACGCAGGCGCTTCTGCACCTTGCTGACAATCATCCCGACCTCATACTGCTGGATTACGAAATGCCCGTAATCAGCGGCCCGCAGGTCCTCGAAATGATTCGCAGCGAGAACAAGGTGGACAACATTCCTGTCATATTCCTCACAGGCAAGGGCGACAGGGAAAGCGTTATGAAGGTTCTTTCCCTTAAGCCGGACGGATATTTCCTCAAATCCACCAGCCGCGACGCGCTTTTGCAGGGACTCAACGAGTTCTTTGAAAAGCGGAAATATGAGCAGCTTCATAAGAAAGGAATCCTCTGAACCTAGATGACTAATCGTACCAAAGGTGTTGCTATGGCTCTTTCCGGCGGAGCGCTCTGGGGCGCTTCGGGAGTCTCCGGACAGTACCTTTTGCAGGTGTGCGCTATTGACACAGAATGGCTCGTGGCGGCGCGCATGATTGCGGCAGGAATTATATTTCTCCTGATTGACTCCGTAAAAAACCACGGAGATATCTTTGCCGTATGGAAAAACCGCAAAGATGTCACAGGACTGCTGTTTTTCTCGATTGTGGGCATGCTGCTTGTGCAGTACTCATACTTTGTATGTATCGAGTTCGGAAACGCCGCGGCAGCGACTGTACTTCAGTACACCATGCCTGCGTTCCTTGTGCTTTACATGGCGCTGAGCAGCAGAAGACTGCCGCGGAGTATAGAGATTATATGCGTTCTGCTCGCAATGGGCGGAACGTTTCTTCTTGTGACACACGGAAACCCTGAAACCCTGGCAATCCCTCTGCCTGCGCTTGTATGGGGCCTTATATCGGGAGCCGCGGGAGCGGTATATACCCTCGCCCCCAAAAGACTTATACAGGACTACAACGCCCCGCTCATCATAGGCTGGGGCATGATAATCGGAGGCATACTTCCCGCACTGTTCGCGCCGATATGGGCGGTTCCTGTGGAATGGACGCTCACGGGTGCGGCGGCGTTTTTCTACCTCGTACTGTTCGGCTCGGTGTTTGCTTTCTGGCTGTATCTCGGAAGCACGCAGTACATACAGCCCGGCGAAGCGGGCGTTATCGCCTCCGTGGAGCCTGTGATGGCAATAATCCTTTCGGGGCTGCTTCTGGGCCAGCCCTTCATGCTGATGGATTTTATAGGCAGCGCGCTTATACTTGCCAGCGTGTTTTTGCTGGCGCGGTAGAATACGCGGACGCAGGAAGTTTTGCCTGTGGCAAAAGTTAAGCGAATGCGATATAATACTCTATTATTGATAGTTTCATCATGGGAAAGTGTTCCTTCGCGGAGCTTTGAAAGGATTGATTTCTTAATATATGGAGCATAGAGTGACTTCTTTAACCGAGAGCGGTATTCTTGCCGCAGTCACGGTCATCATGGCACTGATAGGTGTCTATGTTCCGTTTCTCGGTATTGTGGCGATTCTTCTGTGGCCGCTTCCGATAACGGTATTGGTTGTACGGCACGGGTTTCGCTGGGGCGCTATGGCTGCGGTGGTGGCGAGCCTGCTTATTGCAGCTCTCATTGAACCGACTGTTGCGGTGCGTCTGGCTTTGGCTTTTGCTCCCGTAGGTCTGGCGCTGGGCTATGGATACAGGCTGGGCTGGTCCGGAGTTCGTATTGTTACGGCGGCTATAGTCGTTTCGGTTCTCGCGAAGGCTTTGGCTCTCGGCATGGTTTTCTTCCTTACGGGGATTCACCCTTTCACGGGACAGCTTGATATGCTTCGGGAATCCTACACGCAGGCAGCCGAGATGTATAAAGGCATGGGTATGAACGAGGTTCAGATAGAAATGACGAAGCAGTCATTTGAGCATAACCTCGGTATAATAGAGATTCTTCTGCCCCTTGTTGTAGTTACGATGGGCCTTCTTGATACAATGGTAAATTTTGTGGTTGCAGGAAAGGTGTTCAAACGTCTCGGCACGAGCGTCCCTGTGCTGCCTCCTTTCAAGGAATGGCGTCTGCCGCAGGCCTTCGCGTGGCTTTTCGGTGCGTCGCTGGTAGTTACTTACATCGGAAATACCCAGGGGATTCCCTGGCTGTTTCAGGCGGGAATGAACTGCTATATGGCAGCGACTCTGGCTGGACTTGTCGAGGGCGTTGTTGTTTTTGAATACGCCATGGACCATTACAACTGGTCAAAATGGGCGAGCACACTCTTCCTTATCATGATTCTTATGAATGGTTTTCTGTTCCAGATTCTCGCGCTGGTGGGCATCATGGATACGATTTTTGATTATCGCGTACGCTTCTTCGGGGGCAGAAAGTGATTCCTTTTCGTTAGGAAAGAAATGAGGTGACAGCGTTGCCGAAAAATTTATCCGCATGGGTAGACATGGCTATTTTCCTTGCCGTCTATGGTGTGATGGTCTTGGTTTTGGCCGCGTTCAATCTGTATATGGGCGTTATAAGCCTTGTGGTGTGGATATGTCTTGCCGTTTTTGCGCGGGAAAGGTGCCGCGACAGGCAGGAGAAGTTTGAGCAGTACTGCCGCGAGGTCGTGTGCAATGTAAACACGGTGTTTAACTACGCTATAGATCATATTCCGCAGGCTGTGCTTATCGTCAGCGCGGACGGAAGACTGCAGTGGTCGAATCCGGCTCTTTATGAGTTCGTGGGCCATGTCTGCGACCAGGGAATGCTGGTTTCGGAGTTCTGGCCCGGTATGATTCTGAAGCCTGTATGGGGCATGACCGGTGAGTATATTTTCACCGAGGGAGAAACCAGCTACAAGGCAATGTACCGTCCCATAAAGCTTGATGATACCGAAGAAGACCTCATGGCATTTTATGTGCAGGATGTCACCGCCGTTGCAAATCTCCGCAAGGCATATACGGACAGCCGCACGGTGCTTTCCTATATCGAAATTGATAACTACGACGAGGTTCTGCAGGGGCTGACGGAGGCGGAGCGCACGGCGCTGCTCTTTGATGTCAACCGTACTGTGGACGACTGGATGCATAAGCTGGGTGGCTTCCTGCGCCGTGTCGGCGACGAGACCTATGTTGCCGTTCTTGAACGCAGCGCTCTTGAAAAGGCGATGCAGGATAAATTTGATGTCCTTGACCGCGTGCGCGCGCTGCACGGGTCCAACAAGCTGCCTGTTACGCTTTCTCTGGGTGTGGCTGTTGCGGATAATCAGTCGCTTGGAGAGCTTGCCATGCAGGCTCATTCGAACCTTGAGCTGGCTCTGGGCCGCGGCGGCGACCAGGTGGCTGTGCAGATTGACGGAAAGACGCAGTTCTTCGGCGGCAAAACTCAGGCGGTTGAAAAGCATACGCGTGTTAAGGCCCGCGTGGTTGCACACGCTCTGCGCGATTTGATTGCGAAATCCGGAGAGGTTTTCGTAATGGGCCATCAAAACGAGGACTTCGATGCACTGGGCGCTGCCTTTGGCGTGGCTAAAATGGCGCGTGAGGGTGAAAAGCCTGTTCATATCGTTTTGAGCGATATGAACGACGGTATAGACAAGCTGGTGGATATGCTTAAGGAGAAGCCTGAGTACGAAAAGCTCTTCATTAAGGAGCCTGAGGCTTTGGCGATGGCTCCCGAAAAGCCTCTGCTCATAGTGGTGGATACACATATTCCGCATCTTGTGGCGGCACCTAAGCTGCTTGAAAAATACAAGAATGTGGTAGTTATAGACCATCACCGCCGCAGTGAAAGCGCGATACAGAATTCGGTGCTCATGTATATCGAGCCGTCCTCGTCCTCGACCAGTGAGCTGGTGACTGAACTTTTGATGTATCTCAGCAACGATCTGGTGCTCACAAGACTTGAAGCTACGGCGCTTTACTCGGGTATTGTGGTTGACACTAAAAATTTTGGAGTTCAGACGGGTGTCCGTACCTTCGAAGCGGCTGCATATCTGCGGCGCGCGGGTGCCGACCCTGTGGTTATACGGTATCTTTTCCGCTCGGATTTCGATACGAGCACGACTATCGCGAAGGCGACAGCCGCCGCGCAGCTTTACGAGGGCGGGCTTATTGTTACAACGTGCCCTGACCCGATTCCGAATGTGCAGGCTATTGCCGCGCAGGTGGCAGATGCGCTGCTCCGTATTGAGGCAGTCCGTATGAGCCTTGTTATTTTCCAGCTTGAGGAAAATGTGGTGGGCATCAGCGCCCGCTCCTCCGGAGAGCTTAATGTGCAGGTTATCATGGAACATTTCGGTGGCGGCGGACATCAGAATGTGGCCGGTGCGCAGATTTCAGATACCTCCATTGCTGATGTGGAAAAAGAAGCAGTAGAGATTGCGAAAAAGTACATAGAAGAAAACGGTTGATTAATTAGGCTGTGGAAAAATGATTTTCCACAGTCTAATTTTTTTCTAAAAATTTTTTGAAAATGAATGATTTTGCAGGATTATTTTGAATTTTGTCGAATATTATTTATATAAAAGTATAGAATTTTATTTATACAAAAGCTTAGGGGGTTCGTTGATGGTCAGGCGGTAGATGCCTTTCGGAAAGGTTGTGAGGGCAATGGGCAGATTAGGAAGGAAATCACGCAAAAGGATTTGCGCTTTGACAGCAATGCTTCTTGCGGGGCTGTTTTCTGCGATGCCTTCGCACGCATTTGCGGATGATACCGAAGATGTGTCGGTTAAGACTGTTTACCACAATGGGGAAAAATTCGCTGAAATCAGCTTCTTCCCGGGGGGTAAGGGATTAGGCAAGGGAGATTATTGGTTTATAGAGCCGGCGAAATATACCCTTTCAGAGAAGCTGCAAAAGGCAACTGTATCAAGTACGACCTATTGGACAGGTATGATTGGCGACAGGGCAAAAAACAAAGATACATGGACCCTGTATGTTACTACTGAAGAAAAACAGAATGCTTCAGCCGGCTCATCTTCGGTAAGTGCCACCGGTGACAAAAATGAGTTTGTGGGCTACGAAGAATTTGTTAAAAAACAGATCCAGCACGGAAAAGAGCTTTCGGTAATCGAGCAGGATTATATTGATGAGCACGGTACTATTC
>NZ_CDXDFU010000042.1:0-2800 GCF_978017985.1 Schwartzia sp. (in: firmicutes)
CATATCACTGAAATGGCGCAGAACAAAAAAGGCTATTTCGTCGCTAATGTCAACGGCACTGAGATGGTTGTCGGCTATGACTCCATGGAGCTCACCGGCTGGATTGTAGCTGTATCTGCTCCGACGGATTTCGTCTTCGCAGAAATTAACAAGCTCCGCATGATATACGGAATCCTCACAGTAATAGGAGTAGTGCTGATACTCGTTGCACTCCTGGCCTTCTCCAACGTCATTGTGAAGCAGGTTCTCGCGCTCATGGGACACATGGGAGAAATGTCAAAGGGCAATCTCAGACTTGAACCCCTGCCAATCACGACCAGCGACGAATTTGGTCAGATGTCAGGCCAGTTCAATGATATGGTTAAAAATCTCAGTGGACTCATAAAGAAAATGGCTCACACTGCAGAGCAGGTAGCTGCCTCAAGTGAAGAGCTGACAGCAAGCTCGCAGCAGGCGGCAGAAGCGGCAACCCATGTTGCTCAGACCGTAACAGGTGTGGCAGACGGCATGGAAAGCCAGCTCACAAGCGTAGACCAGGCGAAGCAGAATATCGACAACGCCTTTGTTGATATCAACGCCATGACGGAAAAAGCAGCTACTGTCACGGAGAATACGGAGCAGATGGCAGGAGCGGCGGACAACGGTGCTCATCTCATGCAAAACGCCATGGAAAAGATGGGCAGCATAGAGCAAAGCGTTTCGAACTCTGCACAGGTCGTCAAGAAGCTGGGTGAGAACTCACAGCAGATTGGACAGATTGTTGACAGTATCTCCGCAATCGCAGACCAGACAAACCTCCTTGCGCTGAACGCGGCTATAGAAGCTGCCCGCGCGGGCGAAGCAGGACGCGGCTTCTCCGTCGTAGCAGAAGAGGTAAGAAAGCTCGCAGAGCAGTCCCAGCAGTCGGCAGAGGAAATCAAGCAGCGTATTTCCGTAATCCAGGGAGATACGGAGGAAGCTGTCGTTGCTATGGAAGCCGGTACTAAAGAGGTCGCCCTCGGGACGCAGGCAATCCGTGAGGTTGGCGAACAGTTCAAGGATATCACAGCCCGAGTCACATCAATCAAATCGGAAATGGAAGAAATCAACGGCGCTGTACAGACGGTATCAAGCGGAATGCAGGGTGTCGTTGCGGCTATGGAGACCATAGACAAGGTAAGCCGCTCCACCAGCGAAGAAACCCAGACCATCTCTGCGGCTGCCGAAGAACAGTCAGCATCCAGCGAGGAAATAGCTTCTGCCTCCCATTCACTGGCAGACCTTGCCCAGGAACTCCAGGATGCAGCAGGAAAATTCCGTACCTGATAAAATTACATACGGCATCAAAAAAGCTCTGCGCATCGCCGCAGAGCTTTTTATTTTGCTGACTTATTCGTTTATATATACGTTCTCTTCTTTTCCGATAACCTGCGAGGCAGCCTCTGTTCCCAGACGGCACGCCTCTTCAAGGGATTCGCCGCGGGTGAGTCCCACAGCCGTGCCGGAGAAGAACGCGTCCCCTGCTCCCGTAGTATCCACTATCTTTACCTTTTTAGCAGGGCAGATACCCGCGTTTCCTTTTTCATCGAGATAAGCAGCGCCGTCAGCATCCATGGTGACCACAAGATTTTTAATTCCCAGAGCGTCCTTCTTTTTCTGCATGAGAATCAGCATAGCCTCAGGATTGTCCACCTTCTCGCCGAAAAGCGTCTGAGCTTCGAGACGGTTGCAGATAAAACACTCAGCCTGACGCACATAGTTCATGCGCTTCATGGCAAGCTCAATATTCGAAATAACGATATAAACAGGTACTCCATGCTTTTCTGCAAGGCGGAAGGTCTCCTCGGCGATTTCCTCCTCCATATCAAGCTCAAGAAGAACACTGTCGGCCCATGTAAAAATCTCGTCCCCGTGCTCTACAAGAATGTCACGGATAGGCAGGAGATTCGGCCGCTTTGATATATTCGCGCAAAGCTCTCCCGTTCTGTCAAAAATAGCCATCCAGGTACCCATGCCGTCGTCTGTCGCCCGCATGAACTTCGTATGGATATTTCTGCGTTCAAGGCGTCCCTTTACATCTATTCCTATTCCGCTTTTATCAACGAGGCTCACAAAGGAAACATTCTCCCCGAAGCTCGCCACGTCCTCGGCGATATTTCTCCCCACGCCGCCGTGAAACTGCAGCACATCGCCGACATTTCTCCCCGTCGGTATAAAATTCCCCAGAGGATATCCCTTTATATCCACGTAAACTGTTCCGATGACCGCTATATTCATTCCGTCTCCCCGTTTCTGCTAAATGATTCCTTGTAAAAAAACTTCCCCATGCAAGTATACCGTATTTGCAGAGATTTTTCCGCAGATTTTCTCCATAAGGACAAAAAAATACTGCCGCACGAAAATTTCATGCAGCAGTATATGATCGGTCTTAGTTGTACTTTTTCAGATCAGCTTCACGGAATTCCCTGAGACGGTCAAATTTTGCGCCCAGGCCCCTCATGAACGTACCGCCTACGCGCTCAACCATCATGTGCGCCTCTTCCTTGGATTCCGTCGGTGCCTTGCCCGAAAGAATCATGGTAACAAAACCGTGCACATACATCATCATGGTCTGAATAAATTTGTCTGCATCATCTACAGAGATAGACATTATATCAGCAATCTGACGTGCCATATTCTCGTCAAGGGAGTGGTCCATCAGAATGACAAACTGCTCTGCAAATGTGTGACCTTCATGTGCTTCCGTGAGGAAACGTGCGAGGTTCGGCTTATCGAATGCAAAATCGATATAACGGCAGCCCATACCGCGGAAACGGTCAAC
>NZ_CDXDFU010000043.1:0-6831 GCF_978017985.1 Schwartzia sp. (in: firmicutes)
AAAATTAAACTGACGCCATGTATTTGCAAATAAGTCCAAACCTATAGGGGTAAAGATCACTGTATTGCGATTTATATAGTATTCAAGTCAATTATGTACCGATTAGAGGGGGTTGTCAATGAAAGGAAAAAATACTAAAATTTATAACGGGTATGCAAAGACCCATTTTTCTTTCATCTAATATTTAATTTTCAAGGTTATATTTGTTTGAAAGAATCCAAAATAAAGGAAGTGTACGAAATGATTACAGTGAAGGCGAATGCGAAAATAAACCTCGCATTGGATGTCCTGGGGAAACGTGATGACGGATATCATGAGGTAAAGCTTGTTATGCAGAGTGTTGGGCTTGCCGATACGATTTGGATGGAACCAAAACCGGTTGGCATTGAGCTTGAAGTAGATTCGCCTGATCTGCCGGCAGACGATACGAATCTTGCGTACAAAGCGGCCCGCCTGTTTATGGATGCGCACGGCATGCAGAACGGCGTATCCATTGCCGTAAAAAAACAGATTCCGATGGGTGCCGGACTTGCCGGAGGCTCAGCTGATGCAGCTGCTGTCCTGCTTGGTATGGATGAGCTTTTTGGAACACACATGACACAGGATGATTTTATGCGTCTCGGCGCGCAGCTCGGTTCTGACGTTCCTTTCTGCCTTGTTGGCGGAACTATGCTTGCTGAGGGACGCGGCGAACGCCTTACGGAGCTTCCTGAGCTTCCGGCGTGCTGGATAGTGCTTGCGAAGCCAAAGGTAAGTGTTTCGACTGCCTGGGCGTATAAGACATTCGATGCCGAGAAACAGGTTGAGCATCCGGATATTTCCGGAATGCGTCAGGCGTTGGAGGAAGGAAGCCTTACAAGTGTTCTTTCCCATGTCGGCAATGTGCTTGAACCTGTCGTTGTGCGCGAATATCCTGTAATCGGTGACTATATTAATCAAATGGATAAACACGGTGCTCTGGTAAGCCGTATGACAGGAAGCGGTTCTACAGTTTTTGGAGTGTTTAATTCACAGGTCGAGGCGGAATCTGCCGCAGCGGCGCTGAGAGGTCTTGCTTCAGAGGTGTATGCAGTTCCTGTAAAAAAAAAGGCTGCACGATTGAGCAATGATTTTTGATTGAAAATATGGAGTTTAGTGGGGGAAAAACATGGAGCAGAAGTTAGGTCCTATACGTCTTGACAGCTATCAGCCGCTGCGCGAGGTCGTTTGCGAGACTCTTCGTGACGCTATCCGCCGGGGAGTTTTAAAGCCGGGAGAACGACTGATGGAAATACAGCTCGCGGAAGAGCTCGGTGTCAGCCGTACTCCGGTACGTGAAGCTATCAGAAAGCTTGAACTCGAAGGATATGTTATCATGATGCCGCGCCGCGGTACGTATGTTGCAAATCTTTCGATACGCGATATCAATGAAGTCTTTGAAATCAGAACATCGCTGGAATCTTTGTCAAACGGGCTTGCGTCATAGCGAATCACGAATGAGGAGCTTGAACAGCTTCAGCGTCTTTTGGTTGAAATCGGGAAATATATCGAAGCAAACGATATGGATAAGATTGTTGAAGTCGATACCAAATTCCACGACCTTTTGTATCAGGCAAGCCGCAACCAGCGACTTATTGGTATTATTTCCAATCTCCGCGAGCAGCTTACACGTTTCCGTACTACGTCGATGTCCTTCCCGGGACGCCTCAAGGAAACGCTGGAGGAGCACCGCGAAATCGTGGAAGCGATTGCGCAGGGAGATGTAAAAGCGGCACGCCGCGCTGCGGAAAAGCATATGGAAAAGTCAGAGCAGACACTTCTCCGTGCGATGGATGCGGTAAAGAAAAAAGAGCATAAAAAATAAACGGATAAACTGCCTTTTTAGCAGTCACAGATTTGGAGGCAAACATAATAATGTCAGATTTAGTTACAGTCATCCTTGCGGCAGGAAAAGGGACACGAATGAAATCAGCCCTGCCGAAGGTGCTGCATGAAGTCGGCGGAAAGCCGATGGTGCAGCATGTGCTTGATGCCGCTAAAGAAGCCGGCGCAAAGCGCAACATAGTGGTTGTTGGCTTTGGTTCGGAGATGGTACAGACGGCAGTGGGAGCACAGGCTGAGGTTGTTGTTCAGGCGGAGCAGCTCGGCACGGGCCATGCAGTCCTGCAGGCGGAGCCGCTTTTGAAGGACGAACACGGTACGGTAATGGTGCTTTGCGGAGATACGCCGCTTCTCACAGGCGCGCTTGTCAAGAAGCTGTACGAGGCACATAAAAATGCCGGCGCAAAGGCAACGGTGCTCACTGCGGTAATGCCGGATGCAACAGGTTACGGGCGTATTATCCGTACACCGGAAGGAACAGTTGCGAAAATCGTTGAGCATAAGGATGCAACAGATGAGGAACGCAAGGTAAATGAAGTAAATTCCGGAATATACTGCTTTGAAAAGGATGACCTTTTTGAAGCATTGCAGCAGGTCGGCTGCGATAATGCTCAGGGAGAATATTATCTTCCGGACGTTCTTTCCATTCTTCGTGAGAAGGGAGAGAAAATCTGGGCGGTAGCTGCTGATGATTACGAGGAAACACTTGGTGTCAATTCCCGCGTGCAGCTTGCCGGTGCAGAGAAGATTCTCCGCCGCCGCAAGAACATTGAGCTAATGGAGAACGGTGTTACTCTTATGGATCCGGATTCAACCTTTGTTGATGCAGGTGTTGAAGTCGGACGCGACACGGTAATTTATCCGTTCACATGGCTTGAAGGAAATACGAAGGTTGGAGAGAACTGTGTTCTCGGACCGTCAAGCCGCTTCAGCGATACAAAAATCGGCAATGATGTAACAGCTCAGTTTACCTATGCGCACGAATGCGAAATCGGAGACGGAGTCACCATGGGACCGTATGTCCACCTCCGCCCGAATACAAAGATTTCCGCGAAAGTTAAAATCGGAAATTTTGTCGAAGTGAAGAATTCCAACATAGGAGAGGGCTCCAAGCTGCCTCATCTGCAGTATATCGGTGACTGTGACATGGGCTCTGATGTCAATATGGGCTGTGGAACTATTACTGTTAATTATGATGGAAAGAATAAATTCCGTACAACAATCGGTGACCATGCCTTTGTCGGATGCAACTCAAATCTTGTCGCTCCGGTTACTGTCGGAGAGGGTGCTTATGTCGGAGCAGGCTCCACAATAACCAAAGAAGTCCCTGCAGATCAGCTTGCAGTGGCAAGAGCACGTCAGGTTAATATTCCGCATTGGAGCGATAAACGAAAGAATTAAAAATTTTTTCTTCGTTCTTTTTAGTGATTTCTCACAGAACATAACCGCTTGTGTTTTCTAACGAAAATAATTTTCTTAAATAGTACTGGCGGAAAAGAACCGTTCGGTCTATAATAATAATGCGTTAAGAATTTTGTATTCAAATATTTTTTGGGTGATTTATGGAGGTTTTTTACAAAATGGCAGATATGAAAGATCTTTGCATCCTGACAGGAAGCGCAAATCCGAAGCTTGCAGAGGATATCGCAAACCACATTGGCGTTAAACTGTGCGATGCACTGGTCAGCCGTTTCAACAACGGCGAAACACAGGTCATGATCGGAGAAAGTGTACGAGGTCGTGATATTTTCATTATTCAGCCGACGAGCCAGCCGGTCAATGATAATCTTATGGAGCTTTTGATCATGGTCGATGCATGCAAACGAGCTTCCGCGCACAGCATTACGGCTGTTGTTCCTTATTATGCATATGCTCGTCAGGACCGCAAAACACGCGGCCGTGAGCCTATTTCCGCTAAGCTCGTTGCGAACCTCATGGAAACGGCAGGTATTGACCGTGTAGTAACGGTTGATCTTCATGCCGGACAGATTCAGGGCTTCTTTGATATCCCTGTAGACCATCTGGCAGCAGCACCTGTTCTTGCAGAGTACTTCGAGGAAGCAAATCTTGAGGACCCGATTGTTGTTTCTCCGGATCTCGGCGGTGTAACGCGCGCACGTGTTCTTGCTGACCGTCTGCATACCTCCATTGCAATTATTGAAAAACGCCGTCCTGAGCCGGGGAAGGCTGAGGTCATGAACCTCATCGGTGATGTTAAAGGAAAATCCTGCATTATGATTGATGATATTGTCGATACCGCAGGTTCTCTTTGTGAAGGTGCAAAAGCATTGCACAAATTTGGCGCAAAAGCTGTTTACGCATGCTGCTCCCACGCTATTCTCAGCGATCCGGCAGTGAAGCGTATTAATGAATCGTATATTGAGAAACTGATCATCACGGATACAATCCCGCTTCCGGCAGAAAAACAGTCTCCGAAGATTGTTGTCCGTTCCCTTGCGGATACGATTGGCGACGTTATCGTACGCATCCAGTCCCATCGTTCGGTGAGCCAGCTTTTCAAATAAGAAATTTGATTTTCCGCTGCCGTCGGCCGTTTGCCGGCGGCAGTTTCGTTTAGGAGAAGGAAGGAGTTTTTATGAAAAATAAAGTACACCTTCTGATGAGGGCAGGGCTTGCTGCTGCTATGTGCCTCTCGCTTTTCATGCCTGTGGCACAGGCACGGCTTCATGGCGCAGCCGCGCATCAAAAGCCGCCTGCACAGCTAAATACGAATACATGGGGAGCGGCTCAGTGGTGGCCCGAGTCCATAGATGAAGGGCTCGACATAGAGGAAACGATGTATATTTTTTCCGGCCCGCTGCTTCCGCGTTCATGGACAGATACTATAGTAATTCATCATGTGGGAACACCTTCGGGTGAGGTGTCTTCGCAGACTATTCATAATGCCCATATCGGAAACGGCTGGCTTGGCATAGGATATCATTACGTAATCCATAAAGACGGAACCATCGAAAGAGGCCGCCCGCTGATGACAGAGGGAGCTCATGCCTATGGGCATAATTCCCATACGGTAGGTATAAATCTGACCGGCAATTTTGAGTGGGAAAATCCCACAGACGAGCAGATAGAATCTCTTATAGAGCTTCTGGCATCACTGTGCCGTATTTTTCACCTGTCGGTGAACCGATATTCCATCGTTGGGCACGGAGACCTGAATGCGACGGCATGCCCAGGATGGAACCTCTACCGCAGGCTGCCGGAAATACGCAGCGAGGTGAGCCGCCGTGTGGGGAAACCGGAGACCGTCGAACCGAAGGACACAAAGAAACGAACCGAAGACAGTCCTTCAAAGCGCAGGAATTCTTTGACGCAAAAGCATAGATTGGGCAGGTAAGCTTTTTACGCCTCGTTCTACGCTGACAGAGGAAGTTTTGCCTCTGGCAAAACTAAAACGAATGCGCTATAATACACATTGGCGTTTTCCGCCGAATTATATCATTTATCAAAGGCAGGGTTATTCATTATGGCAGAAACCGTATGGGCTGTATTTCCGCCAATACTGACCATTGTGTTGGCTTTGGCAACGAAGGAAGTGTATATGTCGCTTATCATCGGTATTTTTTCCGGTGCTTTGCTTTACACGGATTTCAATGTACTGCAGACGATTTTGACAATGTTCGCCGTCATGGAGGAAAAGGTCGGCAAGAATGTCAATATCCTCGTATTTCTTGTAATTCTCGGCATCATTGTCGCTGCGATTACGCGTTCCGGAGCAACGGCCGCGTACGGAGCATGGGCGGCAAAACGGATTAACGGGAAGCGCAGCTCGCTTCTTTTGACGGCACTGCTTGGTCTTGTTATTTTCATCGACGATTATTTCAACTGTCTGACCGTTGGTACGGTAATGCGTCCAATCACTGAGAAATTCAAGGTTTCCAGTGCTAAGCTGGCGTACATAATTGACGCTACGGCAGCTCCTGTATGTATTCTTGCCCCTGTTTCCAGCTGGGCGGCGGCAGTTGGCTCGTCTCTCCCTGAGGGAAGCTCCATTGACGGATTCGGTCTCTTTTTGCAGACTATCCCCATAAACCTCTATGCAATTCTTACGATGCTTTTCATGCTGTTCATTGCGTGGACGGGACGTGATTTTGCAACCATGGGAGAGGTTGTACGTGAAAATATCAAGGAGTACAAGGTTTCAAAGGAATATTCGGGTGATGATGATTCCAAAATAAAGGGGCAGGGCAATGGTACTATAGCCGACCTCATGCTTCCTATTCTTGTGCTTATTGCAGCATGCGTATTCGGTATGCTTTATACGGGTGGAATTATGGAAGGAAAGAGCATTGCTGATGCCTTCGCAGACTGCGATTCCTCCAAGTCTCTCGTACTCGGTTCCTTTATAGCATTTGTCTTCATGGCATTTCTTTATCTGCCACGAAGAATTATTTCCTTTAATCACTTCTGCGAATGCTTCGGAATTGGATTCAAGGCAATGGTTCCGGCTATTTTCATTCTCTGCCTTGCATGGACAATGTCCGGAATTGTAAGCGATAAATATCTGAATCTTGGCGGATATGTGGGAGGAATAGTAAACGCAAACGCGTCTCTCGGTATTTTCCTGCCTTCAATCTTTTTCGTCGTTGCGATGTTTTTGGCATTTGCAACAGGAACCTCCTGGGGCACCTTCGGTATTTTGATTCCGATTGCCGTTGCGGTAGTTGGAGTTGAAAACTATCAGGGTCTTGTGCTTGCTGTAGCGTCTATCCTTTCGGGCGCTGTTGCGGGAGACCATGCATCACCGATTTCGGATACTACGATTCTTGCTTCGGCGGGTGCGTCGTGCCATCATATTGAGCACGTAAATACCCAGCTTCCATATGTTTTGATTGTTGCTGCATGCAGCTTTATCGGATACCTGGTTGACGGTTTCACACAGAACGGTTGGGCTGGTCTTGCGGTAGGCGTGGCGTGTCTTGCCGTTGTCTGCTGCGTGATTCGTGCAAAGGT
>NZ_CDXDFU010000044.1:0-3052 GCF_978017985.1 Schwartzia sp. (in: firmicutes)
GCATAATACACGGAAGTATCGTACGTGGTGAGTCTGTCATGGTTGCTCAATTCTTCGAGGACACCGTTGTAACGCTGCAGCTGTGTGATTTTGACGTAACGGCTCCGGCGAAGGCAGGCAAAGAGCTCGCAAAGCTTCTTTCGAAAATTGACGATCTTGCCGGAGTTGAGTTTCTTACAGTTCCGGGCGGGTTTAATACCCGCGTTTTCTGGGAGCCTCTTTCGGAGATTCCTCCGTCCATTCCTCTTTTCGGAGGGGTGGCGAACCGTAGCGACGACAGGCAGCTTCCTCTGTTTGCCTTTGCGCGCGGAAAATGTATTACCGCGGGAGTCGTTGCTATTCTTTTCAGAAGCCAAAAACTTAAATTTTTCGTTTATGGGGGGCTGGGCTGGAAACCTCTCGGCGTTTCCATGACAATTACAAAACTGAGCGAAGATGGTATGACCATTGAGGAGCTTGACCGTCAGCCTGCGTTCAATGTCTATGATAAATATCTGCACATATCTCTGGAAAAGGCAGTGGAAAAATATCTGTTCGCCTTCCCGCTGATGCTTGAACGCAACGGGATGGAGATTGCACGCCTTCCCGTTGCGGCGACAAAGAACGGGTATCTTAAATTTGTGTGCGGGTTTATGCCGGGAGAAAAGCTGCGTCTCGCCTACGGAGACCCTGAGGAAATCATAGCCAGCTCCAAACGCACTCAGCAGTATATGTCCTTTTTTGCACCGGAAGCAATAATGTTCTTTGACTGCGTCAGCCGCAGCAGATTCATGCAGGACAACGCCGAGCTTGAGCTGCGCCCGTTTGAAGCGATTGCGCCGAACGCCGGATTTTTCTCGCACGGAGAAATAATGCGCGCGGGCAAGCACGTTTCCATGATGAACATGGTGATGCTTACCGTGGGAATGCGTGAAAATGAGCCGGATACTACGCGCCCTGTTATGGCTGCTCCTGCTAAGGAAACAGAGCTGACGGAGTCTATGTCCCTCGTCCAGCGCCTTGCAAGCTTTATTACAGTAGTATCAAAGGAACTGGAGGAAGCTAACAAAAAACTGGAGTGCCTCGCGCGTAAGGATCGGTTGACATCTATCTACAACCGTGGGGAAATAGAGTCAATAATGCAGAATGCGCTTACTAGAAACCGCGACCCGGGAAGCGCACCCGTTTCGGTCATAATGCTCGATATAGACAATTTCAAGCAGGTCAACGACAAATTCGGTCACGCCATCGGAGACGAAGTGCTGAAATATACTGCAAAAACCCTGACGAGCGGGCTTCGCGTGAGCGACTGCGTCGGCAGATGGGGTGGAGAAGAATTTCTCATTGTCCTTGAGGATTTTACACTGGATATGGCAAAGCCTATTGCCGAACGTCTGCGTATGATGCTGTCGGAAAATAAAATCCTGCCTGACGGAGGAAATATAACGGCCAGCTTCGGTGTTGCAAAATACAATCCGGGTGAGGATTTCGATAATTTTTACCGCAGAATTGATGCCGTACTTTACATGTCAAAACGCAATGGGAAAAACCGTGTTGAGGTACAGAATCCTGACATCAAATAAATGCAAACAAAAAGGAGAGAAGCATGTTTATGCTCCTCTCCTTACTTTTTTATTATCATTCACCCTCGGTCTGACTTCTTGCAACCTCGAGATTCTGTTCCTGCGCATGAACTCTGTCGGCAGCAAGCCGTGCGGCAATCTCTTCAGGGGATTCCTCTGAGGCAGACTCGTTCGCCACCATCTCATTTGCGATTTCAAGATTATCCATCTGATACTTTACTCTGTCGGCAGCAAGCCGTGCAGCTATATCCTCGGGAGATTCACCGGGAGCTTCCGCTGCCTCTTCAGTAACGCCGGAATCGGAACTTTCCTCGTCCGCGGGTTCTTCCGACTCGTCGTAGGACGCATCTTCGGGAGCTTCCTCGGATTCTTCCTCTATGTCCTCTGAAGAGTCATCTTCATCAACATATTCTTCAGCATCGTAATCATCTGTATCATCAGCCGGTACGATGTTCAGTTCTTCTTCGGTAGGCGCCGCAATGATTGCAGGGTCCGGCGTGGTAGCGACCATCTCATGGTCGATACGGTTTCTTCCGGAGAAAACGTGATGACCTGTATGGACATATTCGGGCACGATAAAAACCTCCCCCTGTATAGTTCATTCCTATAAATGATTATATACCGTCAGCCTTTTTTTATGCAAGAGGGACGAAGGCAGGGAAAACGGCAGAAGAAAAAGCCCTCTGCAGGAGCAGTGATCCCGACAAAGGGCTTTCACATATGTACACAGATTTTTTAGGTATCAGTTTATCAGTTTGCCGGCTTCCAGTCTTTTGTAAGCCAGTAGTAGTCGCAGGCCTGAATTTTAGCGCCTGTGATGGATTTATTGCTTATGATGTTTGTCTGCGGATATCCGAAGATAATGGCTGCGGCATCATCCATGATTATTTTCTGCATGCTGATGATAATATCGCGGCGTTTTTGTTTCTATTTTTTCCATAGCTCCGGCTCCTACCTTTGTAATTTGCTCTAACACAATATTACCACACTGCGCCGTAAATTGGAGAAGTCAGTCTAAGATAAAATTTAAATACATGAGGTACAATAGAATCCATGAAGTTATAGTGTAAAGTTGAAAATTCGTGCTTTTCTCTAATGGAGAAAACACGGATAGGAGATTGGACAATGAAAAACAAGGAAAAACGCGAAGTCTATTTCTTCAGCCGTTTGGCGAAGGCACTTTACGAAGACGTCGAAGCGCTGGATGCGCTGCACTATTGTCATAGTTTCTCCGATATTCTCACGACCCTGCAATATTACGGTTATCTTAAGGAAATGACGTTGGTTTATAGCCGCTCATGTTTTCGACCACCGTATTTTCAGCCGCGAGTGGGATGCACGTTACGGCAACCCGCCCGATCCGATGCTGCCTGAGCCGTAATTTCACTTTTGGATTTTATGCAGCAAAATTTCATGAGAAGATAAAAACAGGGCTGAGGAAAATGAGAAATCATTTCCCTCAGCCCTGTTAAATTCATACGCCAGTCGTA
>NZ_CDXDFU010000045.1:0-3011 GCF_978017985.1 Schwartzia sp. (in: firmicutes)
ACAATAGTGATGACGGAAACCAGCGGCAGTACAGGCATTACGCGTTTAACAAATCCGCCGCAGAACTCGTTCATCAGAAGTCCGAGAATAACCGGTGCCAAAACCATCTGTGCGATGGAAATCATCATTTTTGTGAGTGAAATATCTACCCATGCTCCTGCAAGGAACCACGTTACGAACGGTGTAACGATAGGAGCAAGGAGTGTTGTCGTCATGGTCATTGCAACGGAAAGAGCAACGTCACCCTTTGCAAGGTATGCAATAACGTTTGATGCCGTACCGCCCGGGCATGTTCCTACGAGCACTACGCCGATTGCAAGCTCCGGCGGAAGATTGAATGCTTTTACCAAAACCCATGCTGCAGCCGGCATGATTGTGAACTGTGCAAGCGCCCCGATACCTACTTCCCACGGGCGTTTTGCCAGCATACGAAAATCTTCGAATTTCAGCGTCATACCCATACCGAACATGACGATTCCGAGCATGATAGATACCCACGGCCCGACCCATGTCAGAGAAGGCGGATAAACGACTGCAAGGACAGATACCAGTATTACCAGCACTGCCATGTTGTCTACCATAAGCTTACAAAATTTTTTCACGGAAAATCCCTCCACTTTTTCCTTGGGAGTCCCACAAAAAAGCGCCTTCCGGCAATGACCGAAAGGCGCAGAAATATCTCCAATGGTGTGATTCTCTGTCTCGGTCACATGATCCAAGCAGTCGTTTTGTTGTGAGTTGAGTGTGTTTTGTATAACTCCCAAATGAGATGTTATCAATACCCGTGGCTTAGAATAGCATATTTCATTCGTAATTGCAAGAAAACTCTGCACAAAAGGCAGAGTTTTCTATACATCACGCTATACGATTTTCGTTCTGTTTACTTAGCCATGAGTTTTGCGACTTTGTTCGCGAAGGCTACAGGGTCATCAGGCATGATGCCCTCGATAAGGAGTGCCTGCGTATAGAGCATATCGCAGTAGTCCTTGAATTCCTGATTGTCCTTTCCTGCTGCATGAAGCTGCTGCAGGCGTCCGAAAAGGTCATGCTTCGGATTGATTTCAAGGATACGTTTTGCCTTGAACATCGGGTTGTCCATATCGGAGAAGGTCTGCTCCATGGAGAGGGACGGGCCTTCTGCGGAAGCGACAAGACATACAGCACCGGATTTCAGGCGGCTGGATACTTTGACCTCGCCTACCTTGTCTCCGAGAACTTCTTTGATGTCCTTCATGAGGTCGCCGTTTTCTTTAGCGATGTTTTCGGTTTCCTTTTTCTCCTGCTCGGATTCAGCATCACCGAGGTCAAGCTCGCCACGGCTGATGGACTGGAATTCCTTGCCGTCGTATTCATGCAGCGCCTCAATGCAGAATTCATCAACCGGGTCAGTAAGGTACAGAACTTCGATACCCTTTTCCCGCAGAAGCTCCATCTGCGGCAGTTCGTTGATGATAGCCTTGTCTTTGCCTGTTGCGAAGAAAATCTTCTTCTGGCTCTCAGGCATACGCTCTTTATATTCCTTGAGTGATGCCAGCTTGCCTTCCTTAGATGTTTCGAAAAGGAGAAGGTCTTTCAGCTTGTCCTTTGTATCTCCGCCACTGTAGATGCTGCCGTAAACGCCGATTTTAAGGGATTTGCCGAACTTACCCCAGAATTCCTCGTATTTCTCACGCTCTTTTTCGAGCATCTTTGCGAGTGTTTTGAGAACTGTCTTTTCAAGGTTCTTGCCGATAACCTTGAGCTCACGGCTCTGCTGAAGAAGCTCACGGGAGATGTTCAGCGAGAGGTCCGGAGAGTCAACGAGGCCCTTGATAAAGCGCAGGTAGTCAGGGAGAAGATCCTTGCATTTATCCATGATGAATACGTGACGGGAATAAAGCTGCAGGCCCGGCTCGTAATCAGCATGGTAGAGGTTGAACGGCGCGCTGCCCGGAATAAACATAAGAGCAGTAAATTCAACAGCACCCTCTGCGTTCACATGGAAAATCTCCATCGGGTTTTCCCATTCGCGGAACTGGTTCTTATAGAATTCGTTGTATTCGTCCTGAGAAATATCGCTCTTGCCTTTGGTCCAGAGCGGCTGCATGGAGTTCAGCGTGCGGATTTCAACTTTTTTCTCAGGTTTTGAGTCAGGAATGATTTTTCCTTCTGCGTCACGGGGCATTTCCTCCGTCTCCCAGTTCATCTTAATCGGGTAACGGACATAATCGGAGTATTTCTTTACGAGACGCTCCAGCGTGTACTGGTCTTCGTAGTTTTCCTCTGTGGAATCGCCAAAGAAATCTTTTCCGAGGAAAAGCGTAATGGACGTGCCGCGCTTCTCCTTCTCGCATTCCTCTGTCGTGAATGAACCACTGCCGTCGGACTCCCAGCGTACAGCCTGCTTTTCTCCTGCCTTGCGTGTGGTGATGACAACCTTATCAGCCACCATGAATGCAGAATAGAAGCCTACACCGAACTGACCGATCATATCTTTGTCATTTACTGCGGAGTCGGATTCCTTTGCTTCCTTCAGCTTTTCGAGGAATGCTTTTGTACCGGATTTCGCGATAGTACCGATATTTTCGATTACTTCCTCAAGTGTCATACCGATACCGTTATCGGAGATTGTCAGAGTGTGGCTTTCTTTGTCAGGTACAAGGAAAATCTCATAAGATTCGTCTCCTTCAAGAAGCTCGCGGTTCGTCAGCGCCTCAAAATGCACCTTGTCGATTGCGTCCGAAGCGTTGGAAATGAGCTCGCGCAGGAAGATCTCATGATTCGTATAAATGGAATGAACCATAAGGTCCAACAGTTGTTTTGTTTCTGCTTGAAATTCGTGTTTTTCCTTTGCCATTGGGTTATTGCTCCCTTTCATAAAAATTTCGAATCACAAAGAAAGAGGCACCATCGGCGCCTCATCTCTTTTTGCATGCTTCTATTATATTACAGTTTTTGAAAAAGTCAAATGGTCAATAGCGATTCTTTCTTCTGAACCGCGGGAGCAAAAAACCATTTTTTCCGCTGCTGAG
>NZ_CDXDFU010000046.1:0-4126 GCF_978017985.1 Schwartzia sp. (in: firmicutes)
ATACCGTGCCTTCGATACGTCAACACGGCGCAGAAAATCCTCCACCACAATAGGCAGTCCGAAATAATGCATCGGGAAAACGAAGCCTATGCGCTCCGCGTCTGCGATAATCTCGTCATTTCTAAGCTCCTCAGGCATGGACCGCAGGACGACGCCGTCAATGGCATCGCGAAGCTGTCTCGCCGTGTAGAGTGAATTGCCTGTTGCCGAAAAATAATAAATGACCGTTCTGTCCATCTGTCTTTTTCCTACTCCCTAACCTCTTACACAAGCCTCAAAGTTTTTCTTATCCCTTCCAGCCATGCTGGCGTTTCCACGCCTTCAGCTCCTCCATACGCGCCTTAAAGCGCGGTTCAAAGCCCTGGTCTGTGGGGTGATAATAGGTACGCCCGATGAGGCTGTCAGGCATACACTGCATGTTCGTGACCTTTTCCTTTGTATCGTGCGCGTACTGATAGCCTTTTCCGTATCCGAGATTTTTCATGAGCCTTGTGGGCGCGTTCCGTATTACAAGCGGTACGGGCTCATCAAGCATATTCACGGCATCGTCCCGGGCTGCGAAATACGCACTCTCCATAGCGTTGGATTTAGGCGCCAGCGACATATAAACCGCGGCTTCCGTCAAATGCACGTTGCACTCGGGAACACCAATGAAATGACATGCCTGATATGCGGCTATGGCTATCTCAAGGGCACGCGGGTCAGCGAGTCCAACATCTTCAGCCGCAAAACGCGTAATACGGCGGGCGATGAAAAGCGGGTCCTCTCCCGCCTCAAGCATACGGGCAAGCCAGTAGACCGCCGCATCCGGGTCAGAATTTCTCATTGATTTATGAAGCGCAGATATGAGATTATAGTGCTCTTCTCCTTTTTTATCATACAGCAGTGATTTTTTCGAGGTACACTGCTCTATAATCTCACGCGTGACAACAATGCCTTTTTTCGTTACGTCACCGTTCAGCACAACCATCTCAAGAGTGGAAAGTGCCGAGCGCGCATCGCCGTTTGCAAAATTCGCAATAAGCTCTATTGTATCATCTTCTATTATGACCTTCTCATTGCCGAAGCCGCGCGGGTCTTTTATTGCCCTTTTCAGAAGCTCTGTAATATCCTCGGTGGTATGCGCGTGAAGCACAAACACCTTGCACCGTGACAAAAGAGCGCCGTTTACCTCAAAAGACGGATTTTCTGTAGTCGCTCCGATAAGCACAATACTTCCTTTTTCAACAAAGGGCAGGAAAGCGTCCTGCTGAGCCTTATTGAAGCGGTGAATCTCGTCTACAAATACTATGGTTCTGTCGCCGTATCGCCGGTTTTCTTCCGCCTGCTGCATGACTGCGCGTATTTCTTTTATGCCGCTTGTTACGGCTGAAAAATCAATAAACGCTGATTTTGTAGTGTGCGCGATAATGCGTGCCAGAGTTGTCTTTCCGACTCCGGGCGGGCCCCAGAATATCATTGAGGATATCCTGTCAGCCTCTATAAGGCGGCGCAGTACCTTGCCTTCCCCGATCAAATGACGTTGGCCTACGAACTCGTCCAATGTTTCCGGTCTCAGACGTGCCGCCAGCGGCTGTTCTGCCTCCGGGGCCTGAAAGAGTGAATCAATCTCCACTACGCAGCCTCCTTTCCTTTCGTATATCTGATAGTATAGCAGAAATTACGTTATTTCAAAAATTCGCGTACGGCCTTTGCATCGTCAAGAGTCATCGCCGTTTCCAGTTTTTCCTTCGCTTCTTTGATGGAAACCCCGCCCAAGGCCTTGCGAACGGCAGGAATAGCCCCGACGCTCATGCTGAGAGCCGTGCGTCCCATAGCCGCAAGAATAGGCGCCGCCAGCGGGTCAGATGCAATCTCTCCGCATATCGTGACAGGAATCCCTGCGCTGTTTGCCGCTTCTATAGTACGCTGAATGAGCTTCAGTACAGCGGGGTGCAGCGCATCTCCAATATCCGCCACAGCCTCATTGGTGCGGTCTGCCGCCAGGGTATACTGCGTCAGGTCGTTGGTGCCGATACTGAAAAATCCCGCATGCTTCGCAAGAGTTTCCGCGCAGAGTGCCGCTGCAGGTGTCTCCACCATTGCACCGAAATTAGGCAGCGCGGCTTCAGTGCCTTTCTTTTTCAAAAGCTCGTATTCTTCCTCAGCAATTTTCTTTACCCTGTCAATCTCAGACGGATTTGTTACCATAGGAATCATCACCGCGCAGTGTCCGCATGCTGCCGCCCTGAGCAGCGCACGGAGCTGCGTACGGAGAACATCTTCATTTTGAAGCTCTGCACGTATACCGCGCACTCCAAGGAAGGGATTCATTTCCTTCGGCAGCTTGACTCCCTCAATGGGCTTATCTCCGCCGGCATCAAGCATACGGATAATACACGGAGCTTTGCCGCATGCAATTACAGCCCTGCGATAAGCTTCATACTGTTCATCCTCCGTCGGAAGCCCTGTTTCCCCTGCGAAAAGGAACTCCGAGCGGAATAATCCTATACCGGCTGCGCCTTTTTTCTGTGACAACTCAGCCGCTTCAGGATTTCCCACGTTCGCCCGAAGATTAACTTCAACACCGTCAGCTGTCACAGCAGGTCCGAAAACTGCTTCTTTATCCTCTGTTGTTTTTTCTGCCAGCTCCTTCTCCTTTTCATCAGGTTCACACACAACAATACCTCGGCTTCCGTCTACCATTACCTCCATAGAGGAAGCCAGCTCCGAAAAATTCTTTTTTGACAGAGACACTGCAGGAATAGCACGCTCTCTGGCAAGGATAAATATATGGCCAAGCGGTGTGCCTCCGCAAAGAATTATGCCTGCAAGACGCTCTTTCGGAACCGATGCAACATGTGCAGGCTCAATATCTTCTCCTGCAAGAACGATTTTCCCCTCAGGAGCAGGTTCGTCCGAAACTCCGCACAGCTCGGCAACCACAGCACGTGCCGCCTGACGGACATCCTCTGCACGGGCTTTCAGATATTCATCCTCAAGAATTGCAAGCCCTGCGGCCTGTTCTTCCGCTTCCGTGCTGAGAGCGTGAACCGCATCCATACCCTTCTTTATACGTTCCTCCGCCTGTTCCCTCACCATGGGGTCATCAGCAATAAGAGCGTGTGCCTCAAGCACGTCAGCCTGAGCAGCTTCTCCCCTTTTTCTCGCGGCATCTGCCATTTCATTAAAACGCTCCGCCACAGTCGCCATAGCCTTTGCAAGCTTTTCACACTCTTTACTGCTGTCCTCCGCGAGGTATTTCCTGATTATCTTTTCAATTTTCGGCACAGGCGTCCATATTCTTCCTACGCCTACGCCGTCAGAGCCGCCTTTTCCTGTCAGTTCTTTACGCATTCTTTTCCTCCCCGTTCGTATTTGTCACAATGAGCCAAAGGCTCTTCCCTTTTTTCTTAACCTCTGCTTTTACCTCGACAGGAAGCCCCTCAATCTCTATACGGCTGAAATCTCCCTTAACACCTTCTGCCGCATGAAGAATTTCCTGCGATTTTGGATTCCACCCCGAAGCAAGAACGATACGGAGCTTGCCGTCGATACGTGCCTTGCCTGAGACCTCAATAACATCCTGCTCTCCTCCGACGGTAAAGACAATGACCGAATCCTTCGATACCTCAAGGACGTTCAATATTTCAAAAGGACCGTCCACGGATTCTGACATGATGCCGCCCTTTACATCGACCCTGCCGCTTCCAAAGGCTTTACGGCTTGCCGCCTCAAGGACACCTTCCTCGATTTTTGTACCGCCGGTGTAGCTGTTGTTTCCTGAAAGCACCAGCGTACCTGTCCCTTTCTTTACAAGTCCGCCCGTGCCTGTAATATCATTGCCCCACGTGTCGCGTGCCGAAAAACCGCCCTCCTGCATATTCATTGTTACGACAGTCTCAGATAGAAACGCGCCATATCCGTCTGCCGCCGCGAAAAGATTCAGTCTGCCCCACCCCTCTTCATCATCACATACAGGATATCCTGAGGGAATCCCCGTGGTGTAAAGCACTGTGCGAATCTGATTCTTGGTAAGATACGGGAAACGTGTTTCCAAAAGCACCTCGGCACCCTTTGGAACAACCATTGGCTTCGTCGTATCTCCTACAGTCGGGAAATTATATGTCAGCCGTTCAGTATAAAG